>JAFYIW010000142.1 GCA_017538465.1 Victivallales bacterium | reverse complement strand
TGGCCACCATAGGTGTTTTTGACGCGTGGCCACTTCCGACGGCGAGACGCCGTCGGTACCCTCCCTGCGGGGCGTTCCTGGGACCACCGGGACCACCAGGTCTAGTGGTTCCCGTTGTCCTCTTCGGGACTTTGTCCGGGGCGCAGGAGCTGTGTTTCCGCTTTGACGGAGAAGTCACCATCTGCCGACGTTATGGGGTGTTCAGATTTTCATCAAAGTCGTTCCAGGCCAAAGACATCCAACGTCTTGTGGTAAGCCAGGCTCCCGCCTATGCCAAAAATGGCAATCGGATCAATCATCTGACGAACACTTCAACCTTGGACATTGAATTGCCTGACGAAACCTTGCACGTGATGTTTCCCAATGACTCAGACCAGGCCATCGCCCGCTATTGCGGGGCCCGTTTGCGACAGGTTCAGCGCACCTTCTGAATATTGTGTGCGGAAATGCGTGGCCTTGTCTTACTTCAAAGGCTCGAAGTCATTCAACGTGGGGGAGTAGCGGTAACCTGGGGCCTTGGAGAACTCGATGGTCTGCAGAAGGATGGAATGGCTGATTTCACCGTTCTCCCACCGTTGACGCGCGGCGTCGGCTTCCTCGGAGGTGATTCGGAAGTCCTGGTTCAGGTCGGTGATGAGGCAATGCCGGATGAAGTGTTCCGTGAATTGCCGTCCGGGGGGCGTGAGCATTTTTCCCATCAGACAGATTGGCGGCGGGGCGCTGGTCGGCGTGTCCTGGGTGTATTGGAAGAGTAGGGTCAGCGTCTCTCCTGCGTCCAGCCAATCATCGTGGTTGCCCTGGTGGTGCAGCTGGTCCAACGCATTGGCGTCGCAGTCAAGATATTGGCAATTTCCGCTGGCCAGGGAAAGGGACTGCGCGTGGACGATTTGGATGCCGGAGGAATGGTCCTCCGCGACGGCGATGCCGAAGGGTCCTAGAAGCGGTGCTCCGGCCAGGAAGAATCGGGGGCCGCCATCGGCATAGTCGAAGCGGGTGAAGGTGAGGGTGGCGGAATAGAGCCCCTGGTCATCGGGGACGGAAGTCCAGGCGAGTTCAAAGCCCTTGACGTCACGCAGGCGTACCGTCTCCAGATAATATTCGAATTGGTCGAGCTGGTAGGGAGCCGTCATGGCTTCTCCCGGACAATAGTACATCTTACCGGTCTTCTCCGACAGGGCATAAAGGCCATCCAGACAATATGGCCCTGGGATGCCCCGTTCCAGAAGGTCGCCCGTGTCGAAGACAAATTCGATTGGCATGACCGCATCGGCGTCGGCGGTTTCCTGAAAGTCGATGGCCCCGGTGTCAACACTGCGGAGGGCGAGTCCGTTGGTGGACGACAGTGTGGCGCCAAAGCGATGCGGGCCGGTGAGGCCTTTGGCGACCTCGACATTGGCCAGAAGGTGCAGGGTAGTGCGGGAGTCGCGCACGTCCTCCTGACGGGTTTCCAGCCATTCCTTGGCGATGCCCACGAAATTCATTGGCGCATGCAGGAAATCCTGGTAGGAGAAGTGTCCCGTCAAGTGTTTCATGCCGTTTGCCAGCACCTTCCTCCCGCCATTTTCGGCCAGGTAGCAGAGTTGCAGGTCATCCAGCCAATAAGGCCCATCCGTCTGTGACGAGTAGATTTCCGCGCCGTCGAAATCGAGCTCGAAATGAAGTTTCCCCGGCTTTGCGGCGTCCTGCCGCCGGGCGCTGGTGGCGATGCATTGTCCGGTCTGGCTGTATAAGGCGGCGCTCAGGCAATACTGTCCGGCCTGGCTGACCGTGGCGTCAACCGGGAAGCGGAGCGACTGGCTTTGGAAAACCTGCTCGTCTGGGGAAGCGCTCCAGATTCCGGCGGTGGTTGGCGAAAAAACGCCGGGGATTTTTTCTCCTGGGGCGGAGATGATGCAGAGAGTGCCGATGACGGGGCAGCACAGCAGTCGAGTCTGGCTTCGCATCGCGGGTTCGCCGCAGGAGTCCAGCCAGAGGACCGAGAGCAGATACTCGCCTTCCTCCGGGGGAATGAAGCTGCCCCGATAATAGCCGTCGCCGATGTATTCCAAGGGGATTTCCTCGTCGGTGGTCGTCTCAGTCCCCCGGTCCGCGTCCTCGCGCAAAAGGCGGCATCGGCACTGCAGGGGGAGTCCCGGCTGCGGAAGCCGCACGCCGTCCTTCAGTAGGCTGACGGTGAAGGCGCAGGTCATTCCCGGCAGGCAATCTGTGACGGGGGTCACTTCCATTTCCATGCGTTTCCCCTGGGCTTCGCAGCACACGGTGACGCAAAGCGGCTCGTCTTCCGGATTGGCGAAAAGCACGGCATAGACCCCTGCGGTGGCGTTTTCCAGGGTGAAAACGCGTCCGCCCAGCATCTCCAGCAGGTTTTCCGGGTCTGTTTCGGCATTTGGCTGGTTGGCGGGGACCTCTTGGATGGTGCCGTCGGGGGAAGCCACGCGGATTTGGAGCGAAGCGGGGGCGCGCAGGAAGAGGAATTCGGGTTTTGGGGCAGGGTAGTCCGTCAGGTCAAAGAGGAGCCGTGTTTCCTGTCGAGGTTCCAGGAAGGCGTTCTTGACCTGCCGGGTGGCGGGAATGGCGCCGGTTCCGAATTCCGCGGCGGCGGTTTTCGCGGGAAGCGGAACCGCGGCGTTCGCCGTAGCCTGCGCGGTGCCGGAGCGCAATGGCGACTGGGGCTGGGCCGGGCGCCGGGGGCTTTCCAGCAGCATGGGCTGGAACACCGACAGAACGGTGCGCGCCCCCGTCCGGATGATATTGCTATGGGAGAACATGGTGGTGTTCGAGTCCAAAGG
This sequence comes from Victivallales bacterium, assembly GCA_017538465.1. Taxonomy (GTDB): domain Bacteria; phylum Verrucomicrobiota; class Lentisphaeria; order Oligosphaerales; family Oligosphaeraceae; genus RGIG1601. The sequence continues at coordinate 2,743 of JAFYIW010000142.1, read as the reverse complement.
AGACTGCGCGACCTGGGTGCCTAGGGCGTGGGCGCTGGGCACGGAGACAATCCCGTCGCCTTGCTTTTGCGGGTCATTGGAGTGGTAGTCGTGGCCGTAGCTGAATCTCCCCAGCCGGTAGTAGTCCCATCCGCCGTCCCAATCCCAGCCGTTTTCATCGTCGTCATGGTCATCGAACGGATGGAAGTCCCGCACTCTGCCGATGACCGTGGAAATGGGCGCGTTGGGGGAGTGATGGGTACGGTTGAATTGCTCGCATGCCGCGGGGGTGAGGCTTTTCAGGCCATCGGTGATTTCCCAGTAGGCGGAGTCGCCTAGCTTGGCCAGGAGAACGATGAAATTCTGGGTGAAGCCATCCGGGTCGATGAGGATGTCCGCCAAATGGCTTCCGGCGTTCGGGGTGGCGATTTGAAACAGATGATTGACGTGGGGTGAATTGACGTCGCTCTGGTCGAAGAGGGCACGGCTGTCCAAACCGCCCTTGCTGTGGGCGACGAGATTGAATTTGCTCACGCCATAGCTCGCGGTGAACATCTCAAGTTGCTCCTCCAGCAGTTCGCCGTTCTTCTGCGGGGAGTTTTCCATCGGCACGTCCGCCAGCTCCGAGGGAAGGCCATAGATTTGGCTGAGCAGTCCTTGGAGGTTGCCCATCGCCTGGTCGTCGGTGGTCCAGCCATGCACCAGCAGCACCGGCCAGGGCGCGGGGATGTCGAGAGTCTGATAGATTTGGTCCAGATACCAGGTCTTCACCGAGTTTCCGGAGTCAACGATGATTTCCAATTGGTTCTCTCCGATTTCGCCTGGTGCGGATGGGAAATTGACCTCCTGACAGGGAACGCGGAAGGTGTTGAGTATCCATGCGTCGTCCTTGCCGGTCAGAATGCCCAATTCCCTGCCGTTGAAGAAGACGCGGTCGATTTCCGGGGCCTCTCCTACCCCGACGGCGTTGATGTCGCAGTCGCCGGCCAGAATGGACAAGATGGCGTATTTCGGCATGAGCCCCAGCTCCATCTGGCGGGCGCGCTCCTGCTGGTTGCCATAATAGCGGCTGACATTGATGGTGGCGGTGTAGGAGGTTCGCGCTCCCCAGGTGCGAACAGGCGCCGGCTCCTCGTGGCGGAAGATGCCGGCGTCGTAATAGAGGACAGGTCTGGGCGGTGTCGAACGCAGTTCGGGGATGGTCTGCGGACAGTCTCCTGCCAAGGCGGCGCATAGTCGGACGATGGTGCAGAAGACGATGAGGGCGGCGCGAAGACGATGGGGATGATGGCGCATGGGACTCCAGAAGGGACGTGTTGGCAAGGACAGGATGATGTGCCATGAGATGGCACTGCCCTCTCACCATAATCCCTGAGGGGAGTGTTGCGAGCAGGTTCCCCGACAAATCGCAGAAAATGCGATTCCTGATGATTTTATATCATTTTCTATGACGGCGGAGCCACCAGGCGGATGCCCCGGCGGCCACAAGAATCAGCAGCACGCCGCCAAACATGAGGAGCATCCCGTGACGCATTGGCTCGGGGGCCGCAGCGGAGGGTTCCGCAGACGGAGTCTCTGACTGGACGGGCTCCTGCGGGGGCTCCGGTGGTGCGGCGGGCGGCTCTGGAGCGGACTCCTCCTGTGGTGGCTCCGGAGCGGACCCCGTATGGCGTCGTCGCTTGGACTTCGGCGTGAGGGCCGTCTGGATTGTCTTTCTCATCATCAGCTTCTGGAGTTCGGCCTCGAATTCCTGGTCAGTTTTGACATGCACGACCTTCACGTCCGGCCCCAGGGTGAAATCCTCCGGGCCAAACGACGGATTCGTGTTGAGGTTGGTGAAGTTCACGGAAAAGAGCGGGTTCCCATTGCCGTCCAGGGCAATGTAGGAGCGTATCAGGCGGTCTTCCTTGCCGAAGGCGATGCAGTGCATCGCGACGGACTTTGGATCGTCCGCATTGTATTCCTCGGGTATCCAGGTGATGACCTGGCACTCCACGTCATCGATGACCTCGGTGTCCTGCCGGAGGTCGATGGCGGCCAGCTCCTCGTCGCTGGGCATGGGGATGTCGTTAAGGGAGTTGAGGAGCTCCGCGATGGGGTCTTCGTCATTCTCGCCTTTTCCGTCTCGCATGACAGCCTCGTCATTGATGCGCAGGGCCATTCCCTCTGCGGTATATAGGAACCCCAATGAGAGGTCGTCCAGGAACCGAGGAGCTTCCTCCGGCAGGGGGAGATGTTCCATGTTTGCCTGGACATCCGCCGTTCCGTCCTCGAAGACGCGCTGTTTAAAGGAAAGAGTCGGTTTGTTTTCCAATTCCGCCAAGTCTGGCGTGTCGAATTCGATTTGGGCCGTGTAGGTGGAGCGGAGCAGACCGATGCTTTCGCAGAGAGTCTGGGCCGCCTCGGCACGTGCCGCTGCCGCCTCGTCGTTTTCCTGGGCAAAGGCAATGGGTGGAAGGAACAGCGAAAAGAGGAAAATCAGAGAGAGTCGCTTGGTCATGACACGGATCTCCATGGGGCGTGGATGGGGTGGCGGTGAGCCGTCGTCGGCACCCTCCGTGCGGAGTAGTCCCACAGTGACGCGTAGCCACCATCGACATTCGGGACACGGTTGGAGTGACCTCTATGCCTCAACGATATAGTTCCTAAAAAAACCGCCCTGGAAGGCAGCGCTCCCAGGGCGGTGGATCTTTAAGGGAGAATTGCCGCGGGATTAGTTCGCGGCGGCCGGTGCGGCGTCTTTCTTGCACTTGCAGGAGTCTTC
>JAFYIW010000141.1 GCA_017538465.1 Victivallales bacterium | reverse complement strand
CTGCTGGCGGCTAACATCGCCAGCAGGAGAATAAAAACCACCAGCACCTGTGCCGCGCAGATGACGACTTTGCGTCGGAAGGCTGGCTGAAGGAACAGTCGGTCCCGTAAACGTAGCATTGGTCCGTGGGGGCGGATGGCCTTGGGCAGGGCCTGACGCGCTTCGGCGCAACTCTGGCAACGCAGTGCAGGATTGGAGTTGCAAATGCGCAAAAGCGGTCGGCAGATTTGGTAGAGTTCCGCGATGGGGACATCGGTGGGCTGTTCGGGATAGTGCCCAGGGGAATTGCCTGTGACGGCGTGGTAGAGGACCTTGCCGAGTGCATATAAATCCGTGGAGGGAGAAGCCTTGACGCCATTGAGAAGCTCTGGCGCCAAATAGCCAGGCGTTCCAGCGATGGAGATGGTCTCCGTGAAGGTGCGGGTGAGGCCTGGATCGGCCAGCTTTGGAATGCCGTTGACGAAGATGATGTTCGCGGGCTTGATGTCCCGATGAAGCATTCCTGCCTGATGCAGACATTCCAGTCCGTCCAGCAGGGCATGTCCGAGTGCGAGCGCGTCCTTGGCGGGGATGCGTCCCGTGCGTTTCAGTCTCCAGTCGAGGGTGTCAGGAAGATATTTTTCGGGGTCTTCGGAGGCATTGTCAGCCGCCTCCATGACATAGAAGAGCCGTCCTTCGTCCAGTCCGCAGTGATAGATCTGCAATAGCGCGTTCGGTCGATTGACCAATGACATGTAATTGCGCAGGCCTTTGAGTTCATATTCCCCCGCCGCCTCCGAGAGCATATACTTGACCGCCACGCGGTGTCCCAGAGCATCGGTCGCCAGGAAGACATCGCCATAAGCGCCTTTCCCGCATTCCGCCAAGATTTGATAGCCAGCGAAAATTGAGCCAGGGACAGGAATCATGGCTTGTCCAATTCTTTTCCCAGGCGTTCGACGGCCTCTTTCAGTCGTTGGGTGATACGGCTGGAGGAGAGATAGACCTTCTGCTCCGAAATGCCCAGAGCTTGCGCGACTTCCTTGGCGGGACGTTTCTGGCGGACATGGAAATCGAAGGCCAGAAAGGTCAGGTCGTCACAACGGGAACGCACCTCCTCCATTGCCTTTCCCAGAAGGAATTCCTCCCATTCGCTGGTCATATTCGCTGGTTCTGGAGTTTCCGCTGGAATGCTGTTGAAACGGCGTGTGGTGACCTGCGATTGGCTGGGGCGTTTGCGGATGAGATCGACGGCGCAGTTGTTGATGATGCGACCCAGATAGGTGCGGAAACGCCCCTGTTCGGGGTTGTATTTGCCAAGGGCGTCACGCTGAACCATGGTCACGCAGACATCCTGCTCCAGCTCCTCGGTCTCCGCGTTCGTCAGGCGTTTCTTCCGCGCGACCAGCCGAATCAGCGGCGCGTAGGTGGTGCGGAACTCCTCCCAGGCGGAATCCTGTTTTTGGCGCATGCCGTCAAGAAGGGATTGTCGTGTCGTGTAGGCCATGCAATTACTATAGACCACCTTTCCCAGACGACACATGTCCACTGCGGTGTTTGTGTTTAGGAGGCGGAAATGGGCAAAGGGACAAAACCACCCTGGCCGGCATTGTTGCAGTCAGATACCACTGACTTTGCTAGCGGCATCTGACTTGTTGGAAAACTGCAAGTTACGAAATCAACCAATTTTGGCGCCGCATTCCGCGCAGAATTTCTTGCCTTCTGGAATCTCGCTTCCACAGTTTGGACATTTTGCCGGACCGCCAAGCGAAGCCCCGCATTCTGAACAGAATTTCTTGCCAATAGGCAGAGGAGCCCCACATTGCGGGCAGGAAATGGAAAGTTTTTCGCCACAGTTTTCACAGAACTTTGTGCCTTTCTCGTTGACGCAGCCACATCCTGGGCAGATGACTTTTCCAGACGCCTTGGCGGCTGCCACGGCATTTTCTTGCTTTACTTCTTCCTCATCTTTGGGAATGTCGTTTCCTTGCGCCAGAATGTGGGCGTCAATCCGGGCAAGAACCTCTTTGAGCAAAGACTTCTGTTTCCATGCACCCCAGGCGGCGGTGAAGGCCAGGGGAGCAAACAAAATCATTCCTGCCGCGCCAGCGCCAAGCTTGTCCGCCCATTTCCCATTGCCTACTTCAACATTGACCGAGTCCTCTCCTAGTTGGGTGATCTTGACCGTCAACGCGGAGGACATGCCAGTGACAGTCTTCCATGTTGCTTCTTCCTTGCCTTGAACCAGCCATTCGTTTGCCCCGTTTACTTTTTGTGTTGTCATTTTCTTGCTTTGCAGGAAAAGCTCAACAGCACAGGCAATGCTTTTCGGGGTGACTCCTGGAATGAGGCGGTACACTTTGTTTTCAGCCATGTGAAACTCCTGTCAGTTTGATTTTGCCGAGTTGATTTCTTGCTGTAGATTCTGTCTCATTATGTGTTCACGAGAAAAATGACAGCAAGCTATCAAGAAGCATGTAAAAAGTATGCCCCTTGAGGGCATACTCTAAGGGTGAAAGAAACGCAAAAAGGTTTGACTTAAAGCAACCTTAAAGTTTTGAGAGCAAATCGGCTTTTTTTGCATTGAACTCTTCTTCAGTGAGCACGCCGGCGTTTTTTAGCGCAGCCAACTTTTCCAGTTGCCCTATTATGTCTGGTTGGGCACTCTGCTGGACAATCACCTGTGGTGTGGTTGCCGCTTTTCTGGCTTTTTTACGGAATTCGTGGAAGATGGCAATGACGCGTTCTGCCTCGCTTTTGTTCAATGTGCTGATGGTGTGCTTGGTGCCGGTCACCGTGATCTCCAAATCACATTGTTTGAACATAGAGGTCAGCACGCTGTCAACAAGAAATCCGAACAAGCTACTATCGTTGGAGTTCTGCACGGTTTGCATGGAAGTGATATCTTCGTAATAGAACTGTTTGACATTTGCAGTCATGCCAAACAGTTCCCGATCCATGATAATGATCTGGTTGTTGGTGCAGACAATGTAGTCCTTAGCGGTTAGTGAGTCCAATCCCCAGGCGAAGAACAGCATCAGCTCATCGTCATAGACCATGTGCTTTTTGACCTGGGCATAAATGTCTGCGCCGATTTTCTCCTGAATCAGCTTGTCCACCTCCTCATCGGATATGACGAAGTCTTTTTCTTTGAGGCAGCGGAAATATTCTGTCAGTGCGGTCGCATCATCTTTGAAATTTTCCTTCCCATGAGCAAGGATTTCAACGCCATTGCACAGAATTGTATATTTGTCATCTTTCGTGCCTACCTCCAATGCGGAAATCTCCGACACCGGGATTTCATAACAAGAAGGTTCCTTGGGATTCATCAGGGAGTTTTTGGCAAAGTAGAGGTGGCTGGTCGTCAATGCCCAATAGTGATTATCCACGTCCTCTGAGGTCAGCAGAACAGTCGAGGAACTATCAAAACTTTTGAATTGCTTAGTGAGCTTTTTGAGTTTGCTTTCTTCGATGAATGGATGTGCCCAGATTGTCGAATTATTCACGCTGTTGGCCGGAAGGATGATCTTTTCTGCAAATTCTTTGGTGAAAGCGGTGAGCTGCTTCATGTCTCCAAATAGCGAGGTCCCAGAGAAGCCCTTCGAAATCAATGCCTTTAGGTCTTCTGGCATGGAGACGCGTGGTGGAGTCGTCTTCCCTGAAGCAGAACTGGCATTTCCATTATCCAAACGAGTGCCGCATTCTATGCAGAATTTTTTTCCAGGAAGAACACTGGCTCCGCAATTGGGACACTTTGGCGGCTGCGCAATTTCACTTGCAGTTCCGGTTTTCTTTGCTGCAGTTGCCGCGACTTCATCGGCTGGCTGCCTGGAAGGTTTGGTCAACGGTGTGCCACATTCGGGGCAAAACTTCTTGTTGGATGGCAGCGTGGCGCCACACGAAGGGCAGATGACATTGGCATTAGACTTGGCATTCGCCATGGCAGCATCCGCACCCTCTTCCGACCCGAAATTCGGGGCGTCAGAGCCTTGGGCCATGATGTGCGCGTCAATTCTGGCCAAAATTTCTTTTGGCAACGACTTCTGTTTCCACGCACCGAAAGCGGCAGTGAGGGCAAGTGGCGCAAATAAAACCATGCCGGCTGCTCCGGCTCCTAGCTTGTCAATCCATTTGCCATTGCCAATCTCAACGTTGACAGCTCCCTCTCCGGCAGCCTTTATCTGCACTGTTACGGCAGATGACATGCCCGTGAGTTTTTTCCATCCTGTTTCGTCTTTTCCCTGAACAACCCATCCGTCACTATCGTTCATTTTCTGGGTTGTCATTTTTTTGTTTTGAAGGAAATTATCAACTACCCAAGCAATGCTTTGCGCGGAGACTCCTGGCACAAGACGGTAAACTTTACTGTCAGACATTTCTCTTCTCCCTTAGATGCAAATGGTTGGTGAACTCGTATTGGAACAAAAACTTGCAAGTAGTCTGTAACAGGTGAAACCGGAAAAAAGGACAGTGCCGGGCAATAATGGCCGTTTTTGTTGGTTCCCAATTTCCAGGCTACTAGCAGTCTTCCCTCGGCGTGGGGCGTGGGAAACTCTGAACATATATACGCAGAAAATGGGGGAATCTATCATGTGGCGACAAAAAGCCAACTAGATACCCACAAAAAAACGAAAGGATTATATCATCGTCAACTTGCCATGAGCGCATGACGACCGCCTCAGCGGTCGTGTCACGAATGTCGAAGGTGGCGGCACGTCAACGTGAACAGCTCCGCAGAGGGAGGACACCGTCGGCACCCCCGCACCGTGCCTGCATGACTGGGTCCTGCCCCCTTTCAACGATACGCCGCCAACAAAGGCAAGTTAACGACATAATTTCCTAATTTTACTATTATCACGGGAGGACGTGTGGGTATCCAGTCCACGAAAATAGAAGCACGCGTGCGCGGGTGAAAGCGGATGAAAAACGCGGAATATGGGTTATATTGAAGAGATTTTCTTTCCCAAATCCAATTCCCTTTCCAGGGGAACCATCCTAAAAATCGATTCTTCAAGGAGTAAACAATGGCAGAGAAGTGGGTAACCATCGACGGCAACGAGGCAGCAAGTTATATCGCCTACGCATTCAGCGAAGTGGCGTGCATCTACCCGATCACCCCGTCCTCGGTGATGGGCGAGCACGCTGACGAGTGGGCCGCGAAGGGCAAGCTGAACATGTTCGGCCGTCCGCTGAACGTGGTGGAGATGGAGTCCGAGGCTGGCGCGGCTGGCGCCGTCCACGGCTCGCTGGTGGCGGGTGCTCTGACCTGCACCTACACGGCCTCCCAGGGCCTGATGCTGATGATTCCGAACATGTACAAGATCGCCGGCGAGATGTGGCCGACCGTCTTCCATGTCTCCGCGCGTACCCTCGCCGCCCAGTCCCTGGCCATCTTCGGCGACCATCAGGACGTGATGGCGACCCGCGCCACCGGCTTCGCGCTCTTGGCCAGCGCCTCCGTGCAGGAGTGCCTGGACCTGGCCGCCGTCGCGCACCTCTCCACCCTCGAGGCCTCCATCCCCTTCCTGCACTTCTTCGACGGCTTCCGCACCTCCCACGAGATCCAGAAGGTCAAGCAGATCGACTACGAGACCCTGCGCTCGCTGGTGAACATGGAGTATGTCGAGCGCTTCCGTGAGCGCGCGCTGCGTCCCGAGAAGCCCGCATTGCACGTGGCCGCCCAGAACCAGGACGTCTATTTCCAGGGCCGCGAGACCACCAACGCCCAGTATGCCGCGCTGCCCGGCGTGGTGCAGAAATACATGGACAAGATGGCGGAGGTCACTGGCCGTCAGTATCACCTCTTCGACTACGTCGGCGCCGCCGATGCGGAGAAGGTGATTGTGGTGATGGGCTCCGGCGCGGAGACCGTCGAGCTGGCCGTCAAGTATCTGAACGCCCAGGGCGCGAAGCTCGGCCTGATCAAGGTCCGCCTCTTCAATCCCTTTGACACCAAGGCCTTCGTGGCCGCCCTGCCGAAGAGCGCCAAGAAGATCGCGGTGCTCGACCGCACCAAGGAACCCGGCACCGCCGGCGAGCCGCTCTACAAGGAGGTCGTCAATGCCGTGAAGGGCACCGCGTTCGCGGACGCGCTCATCATCGGCGGGCGCTATGGCCTCTCCAGCAAGGAGTTCACTCCCGCGATGGTCAAGGCGGTCTTCGACCACCTGGACGGCAAGGCGTTCCACGGCTTCACCGTCGGCATCAACGACGACGTGACCCACCTCTCCCTCGAGGTCGGCCCCGAGCTGGAGTGCGAGCCCGAAGGCACCACCTCCTGCACCTTCTGGGGACTGGGCTCCGACGGAACGGTCGGCGCGAACAAGGACTCCATCAAGATGATCGGCTCCAAGGAAGGCACCTACGCGCAGGGCTACTTCTTCTACGATTCCAAGAAGTCCGGCGGCGTGACGGTCTCCCACCTGCGCTTCGGCAAGAGCGAGATTCCCTGCCCGTATCTGATCACCAAGCCGGATTTCGTGGCCTGCCACTGCCCCGCCTACATCGGCCGCTATGACATGATCGGCGGTCTCAAGGAAGGCGGCACCTTCCTGCTGAACTCCGAATACTCCAACGACGAGGTCTTCAGCCACCTCACCCGCGAGATGCAGGAGACCATCATCAACAAGCACATCAAGTTCTACAACATCAACGCCCTGAAGATCTCCCAGGCGGCCGGCCTCGGCAAGCGCATCAACTCCGTGATGCAGACCGCCTTCTTCCTGATCTCCGGCATCCTCGACAAGGACGTGGCGACCAAGATGCTCAAGGACTCCATCCAGAAGCGCTTCGCGCTGAAGGGCCAGGATGTCGTCGAGAAGAACTGGGTCTGCATCGACAACACTGCGGACGCCCTCGCGCCCGTCACGGTGCCTGCCAGCCTGGACGGCGTGGCGTGCTACACCCCCGCCGCGCTGATTCCCGAGGACAAGCTGGATGACTTCGGCCGCAAGATTCTGCTGCCCTCCATGAAGCTGGAAGGCGACAAGATTCCGGTCTCCGCGATGTCCATCGACGGCATTCTGCCCACCAACACCGCCCGGCT
>JAFYIW010000140.1 GCA_017538465.1 Victivallales bacterium | reverse complement strand
TGGAGCGACTGGTGCGACCACGACGAACTCTCCTGCGAAGATGGCGATGACGACCACTGGAACGGAGACCTCGGCTAACAAGAACTACCCCCAACCAACCCGGCTGTCCGCCGCAAGGCGGCAGCCACTAAATCCAAACTTTAACAAAGGAAACAAGATGAATTTGATCAGATTCATTAAGCAGGCGCAGTCTCTTGACAAAGATGGTCTGCAACTCTTGTTCAATGCATTGTCCACAAAGTTGGAAGCAGCGAAGCCAGGCACATCAGAATGGGCGAACATATATGCCCAATTCAATGCCGTTTACGATCTTCTTAGGCAGAAATGGTGAATTCTACTGAAATACAATCCTTGGCTAAAACATACTAAAACACAACCTCTGGCCACCCGCCGTTCGCGGCGGCAGCCACTTACGACAACCACATAACCACAAGGAGACACGACTGATGAAATACATAGTCAATCATCCCAAAGGCTACCGTCACGCCATTGATGTCTGCATCGAGAACCAGATGCCTTTCATCCTCAATTCCGCGAAGGAGGTCGTTTTGACCGAGCCGACGAAAATCGGGATCGACGCCCTCATCAAAGCCGGCACCACGGTTGCCAAACCAGACCAGGGTGAAATCTGCGTGCTGGACAGCCAGCGGGAGGGCGATGAGGCGGCACAAGATGCCTCCGACACTGACACACCGCCTGACGAGCCGCCGCCCCATGGCATCCTTGATCACATCTCGAAATGGTTCAAGAGCAAGATGTCTTTGAATTGACGACATTTCTGATACAGGAACACCCCCCGACTGACAAGAATTTCCCATACAATCGGCGGCAGCCACTTCCACAGTCTCAATAAGAGGACCCTACAATGAAGAAAGAAAACACTACTTCGGAATCTCGTATGAAGAACAAGACCAGCATCATCGTTTCCCTCATCGTTATTGGATGCCTGCTTCTGGCTTGGCTGGTGAAGCCGTCCTTCGTGACGAATCCTTCTGATAGTGGTACCGCAGCAGCAGACCTGGAGGTGACCAAGGCTCAAATCGAAGCCATGCTCCAGGAACACACCTCGGAATACCAGAGACGAAATCGCCAGCTTCTTCAGGAATTCACCAAGCGGATGGAGACGCTGGGTAAGGAGGATTTTGCCCGGGCACGGCGGAACATCCCCTCGTTTGTGGATAACATAAGCTCCTTCAGTTTCTGTGGCAAGATATGCTATCGGTTCGTTGTGGACAAAATTTGGAACACCACGACCACAATGGACCTACTGGCCCCCAAACTGGGCACTTACATCTGTGAACCTTGCACCCGTGGACAACTCAAGATTCAGGATGCGCTGAATGAATTCATGCTCAAACTCCAAGAGAGTGACACTCAGTATCGCGCGGGGCTGGCGGAATTGGCAAAATCGGAGGAGTTCCAGGCCCTGCCCATGGAGGCCCAGCAGATTTTCCTGGACGACCTCCAGAAGCTGGCTGGAAGCCTTATGAAGAACGCCTTCGATACCACGCTGATTGCGGTAGGAACTGGCTTGGAGATCATCTTCATCCGTTCGACAATCAGCGCGGTTTACAGTCTGATGGCACCGCTGGTCGCAAAGCTCACTACCTCGTTGACGGCAGGCGGAACCTCCGCACTGGCAGATGGCCCACTACCATTTGGTGATATCCTCGGGGGCGTTTTGGCCATTGGGGGTTTTTCCTGGACGGCATACGACCTATACCGGGTCACAAAAGTCCTCCCGAAAAAGCTGCGGACCGAAGTCACGCGGCTCATCGACCAATCCGAGCAGGGGATGAGACGCGAGGCCCTTGCCAAAGCTACGCAGATGGTCAAGCAATGTGAACAGAACAGCCAAAAACTCATCGGCGGACTCACCCCATAGCAACCTGGCATCCAAAGGAATCTGATACAATTGGTTGCTCCAATGAACGACACTCCCCAATAGTAGAACCCAAAAGGAGAAAATCAAGATGACATACACACGAATCAGCCTTTGCATTCTGTTTCTCTTCGTCTCCATGGCCTTTGCCGGCCCCGCGACGACCGTCACGCGAAAAGTGGTTTCAGAGACCATCGAACAAGCCGCGAAGAAAAGCGGGAAAGCCCTGACTCCGGCTGTTCGGAAAGCCTCCGAGAAGGCGCTGATGCAAGCCTGCAAGCAATACGGTGACGACGTGCTGAAAGCCGTCGCCCGTGGTGGACTGGAGGCCTTGGAGCAGGGGGGAAGGCACGGCAAAATCTTCTGGCAACTGTGCGCGCACTCTCCACAGGCGGCACGTAGTCTGGCACTTCATGCCGATGATCTTCTTCCACTGGCTCGACGCATCGGACCGCAATTTATGAAGCTGGAGACACACGTGCCCGGGCTGGGGAAAAAGGCCGTGGAGTGCTTTGGCGACGATGCGGTCAGAATCCTGGTCAAGCTCTCGCCGGATGACGCCGCCAGGCTGATCGCATACGCAGGAAAGGCGGACTCCCCTAAGACTGCCAAACTGCTGCTACAGAGCTGCCAAAAGACCGGCGGGACCATCCTCAAGCATTTGGACGGGAAGCGGATT
>JAFYIW010000139.1 GCA_017538465.1 Victivallales bacterium | reverse complement strand
GCAGGGCGCGCTGGCTTGCCACGCCGAAGTCCACGGGACGAAGGCAGGAGCGCGTCCCTCCCGATTCACCTCCCACCTCCCATCTCTCGCCTTTAACCTTTGGATGCCTCTCTTGCCATTTTAATCGCAGCCGGCGGCTCTGGAATCCGTTTCGGAGGCAACAAACTTCTTGCCGAATTCAAAGGGATGCCGCTCTTCTGCCACTGCCTCCGCAACTTTGACGCGCCAGAACGGCAATTCGTCTTGGCAAGCCCAGCAGGCGCGCACCCCGAATACGCTTCTAAAATATCACTATATCTTAATGAATTTAAAGGAATTATATCATTTGTAAACAGCGGCGTTTCACGAATGGAGTCGATTGCCAACGCCTTTGCGTTCCTGATGACGCTTCCGCAGGTTCCGGAATTCATCGCCATCCATGATGCGGCGCGGCCACTGGCCTCTGCAGAGTTGCTGGGGCGCTGCGTAGTTGCCGCACGCGAATTCGGCGCAGCCATTGCGGCACACCGCGTCACCGATACAATTCATGCCTCTTCAGATGGCGTTTGCCTTGATGGCACGCCAATTCGCGAGACCCTTTGGGCCGCCGAGACGCCGCAGGTCTTCCGCACCGAACTCTATGCCCGTGCCCTCCGTGAAATCGACTGGCGCGGGAATCCCCCCACCGACGATGCCGAATTGGTTCTCCAACTGCCCGGTGTCCAAGTGAGGCTTGTCGAGAACACTGAAGTCAACCCCAAAATCACCTACCGCCATGACCTCAGACTTTGCCAAGGATAAAGACACGATGGGGTTTGGGGCATTCCTGGCGACGCTATTCCTGGGCGCCTTCAACGACAACCTCTCCAAGATGCTGGTCATCTGCTACGGAACCGAGCGGCTGGGCACGGACTCCCTCAGCGGTTCCACTTTCCTCTCCCTGGCCGCCGCCTGTTTCATTCTGCCCTACCTGCTCTTCTCCTTCCTGGCCGGCCATCTCGCCGACCGCCACACGAAAAGGACAGTGATGATCTGGACCAAGGTGGCGGAGATTGCCATCATGCTTCTTGGAATGGAATTGGCCCGTCGGAAAATGGTCTATCCTCTTTTGGCAGTCCTCTTCTGCATGGGCGCGCAGAGCGCCTTCTTCTCTCCCGCCAAATACGGCTTCCTGCCAGAGACCACCCCCACCGACAAACTCTCCCGCGCCAACGGCTACACCCAGCTGGCGACTTTCCTCGCCATCATCCTCGGAGGACTCTTCGGGGGGCTTCTCTACAGCTGGTGCAATGGCGTACTCCACCGGGGTTTCGTGGTCTGCGTGGCAGTCGCCATCCTAGGCACGCTGACCAGCCTCTTCATCACCCGCACCCAGCCGGGCAATGCGCAACTGCGCTTTCGCCTCCAGAATCCCATCTCGCCGCACTGGCGCACGCTCCGCGAAATGTCGCGCGACCGGCTGCTCATCACGGTCGTGCTGGGTGCGACTTTCTTCTGGTTTCTGGGGTCCCTGATGCAGCTGGTGCTGGTGCGGCTCGCCACAGACACCCTCGGCGGCGGCGGGGACCTCACGGGGGAACTCCAGGCCGCCGTGGCGCTGGGCATCGGTCTGGGCTGCACACTGGCGGGGCTCCTCGCCAAAGGCCGCATCCCGTATCATCTGGTAGTACCTGGCGCAGTCGGCATTGCCATTGCCAACTTATTGCTGGCCATCTTCGGAAATCATCTGGTTCCAGCAATCCTCTTGACCTCGCTGGTGGGCTTCGCGGCGGGATTCTTTCAACTTCCGCTAGGCACCGCCATCCAGGAACGCTCGCCCGTCGAGAAACGCGGACGCTATCTGGGCGCGACCAATGCGCTGGACTGCGTCTCGATGACCGCCAGCGCCGCCTTGCTCTGGGTCCTCCAGAACGCCTTCCACTGCGGACCGCGTGCCACCATTGCCGTCACGGGATGCCTGGTAGCAGTCATCACGCCATTCCTGGCCCGGCGTCTTCCCCGCCAATAGCATGTCCTTTTCTCTAGGCAATCACCTGAAGCGTCTCGCTGGCATCCGCCGTTCCCCGTGGACATGGATGCTCCTGCTGGGAATTGCGCTGTTCCTCGCTTTCCCAGGCGCGACCGCCTGGAAGGGCGACCAAGCCGCCATCATCCAGACCGCCCTGGAGGCCAATGCGGCGGGACGGCCCGCCACCGATTTCGTACGCCTCGGCGTCTCCAACCGCCTTGCCAGCCCGGCGACAATCTGGTTCTACCAGCTGCTGCTTCTGGCCACCCGTAATCCAATTCTCCTCACCTTCCTTAAAAACCTGTCACTGCTCGTCGCTCTTCTGGGCACCGGTTCCTTCCTCTGCCGACGCCTCGAAATCCCCGCACTGCCCCCACTCTGCGCCATTCTGCTACTGCCCAAGGCATGGCTGATGCTGCGTCCGCTGGATGACGCAGGACTCGCGCTTCCCTTCGCGCTCCTCGCCTTCGGCGCCACCGTGGGATTTTGCACGGAAGCCACCGACCATCCCATCCGCGAACTCGTCATTGCGCTGGTTGCCTCGCTCGCCTGCGCAGTTTTGAGCCTCCTGCCTGCCATCCCGATGGCCACGCTCGCGCTCGCTCTTCTTCTGGCTCCGCCGAATGGTCTGGCCAACCACCGGAGACTTCTGCATGGCGCAGGCATTGTGATTCTACTCCTGGCCACAGCACACTACCTATGGCTGATGAAAGCCACCCGTGACACTGCGACCATACCCGTAGGGCGCAGTCTTCTGGCACTTTCCGCCGACCTCCCCCAATTCGCCTCCTCCTGGAAACTCTCGCTGACTCCCAGCCCCGACTTCCTCAGAGAACTCCAGGAACTCGAAGGCCCTCCCGCAGTATTGAACCTCCCCTGGCTGCTTAGCGAATACCTCACCTACGCACTGGCACTCATGGGCTTGGCCGCCGGAATCATTGCGGCAGTGGCGCGCAAACAGGAACGCCACCTCATCCCGCTGGTCTTCGGCGCCCTGCTCTCCCTATCCGCCATCGCCGTGTTCCTGGTCTCCACCGCACTGCTACGGAGAGGGGCACACCCCCGCGACATGGCCGTGATATTCCCGGCCATGATTCCCCTTTGGGCGCTGGGCTTTCATAGTCTCAAAGTCTATCTGCGATTCCCATACGACCTCGTACGCGCATTCTGGTTTGCTTTCATCCTGCTGGCCACGGTCTTCTATCTCGGCTGGCTTTGCATCTGCGCCGGCGACGACACCCCCGAGCACTTCGGGTCCACGCTCTCCGAGCAATGGGCGGTCGCGCGATCCTTGAGCCGTTTTGAGCAGAGCGGGCCGAAGCCACTCGTTTTCAATCGGGCGAGGTGTCTCCAGCACACCCCGCAGCTGCTCACTACTCTCTGCACGTTAGCCAGCCATACCACGCAGGCGCCCTTACCGCCAGATGGCCTCCCCAGGAAAATCGTCATCACACAATACCAGGAGGGCACCGGACTACTTTGCTGTTGCCACTACTATGATGAGTAACTGACGCCATGAATGAAGAACTGCTTCAAGAACTCCCGCATCTGATGTCTCACTGGGGCTATGACCTGAGCCGCTGTCGTCCCGACCTGCGTATCGGCGGCAGCCCCGAACGTGCCTTGCAGCGCGAAGTCCTCGAAGACGCCAACGGCGAACTCTTCGTCATCGAGCAGCTCCCGCTCCAGAAGAAGACCGCACGCGAATTGCAGGCCAAGGCACTGCGCTTTTTGGCGGACCATCAGGTGGCGGGCGTCCATCCATGGCTCAACACCACCGAAGGGCAGTCCGGGCTGCTCCACGATGGCTATTATTGGCAATTGCGACGTTGGGTGGATGGCATCCCCCTGCCCCGCGACACCTACGCCGACAATGCCTGGCGTGGCGAGGCGCTGGCGCATTTCCTGCTGGAGGCACGCCGTGCCACCCGTGAAGGGGACATCCCCGGCTCCACCGAACCGTTCTTCTCGCTAACGCACTACATCAAGGTGCTCATGCCCATCTTCGGCAACAAACTGCCCCAGCTGGTCACCGACCTAAAACCCATCTGCGATGAACTGGCGGAGTTCTTCGTCCAGGAGCCTACTCTCCCCTGTGCCTTCGCCCACGGCGACTTCCACCCGGGAAATGTCATCTGGTCCGAGCACGGCATCAACGGCGTCATCGACTGGGAGTTCTGCGGCGTCAAACCAGCCGCGTATGATGTCGCAAATCTCTTGGGGTGTCTAGGCATGGACGAGCCTGCGCAGCTCTACGGGCCTTTCGCCACGGCACTCGTGAGGAGACTGCGCGAACAGGAGTTCCTCACTGCAGAGGGCTGGCACTTCCTGCCGGAACTGGTTGCCGCGCTACGCTTCGCCTGGATGCGCGAATGGGTCGCCCGGCGCGACAAACCGATGATTACCCAGGAACTCGACTTCCTCTGGCTCGTATTGGACAACCGGGACCTTCTGCGTCAGAAGTGGCACTGAAACCGCTCCCCCACGACATCAGTTTTTGCACTTTTTGACAACACGCACTTGTAATTTCGTGAAAACGCATTATCTTTAGAGCCGTTTCCAGACCAAGATGCCTTCGTAGCTCAGCTGGTAGAGCAGTTGACTCTTAATCAATTGGTCCGGAGTTCGAATCTCCGCGAAGGCACCAGACAATTTTCTGCCAGTCCAAGAGGGACTGCATCATGCGCCTTGAAGCCCTTGCCGCTGGTTTTGAGGCGTTTTTTATTTCCCACGATATTTTGACGTTGCATTTGGGTTGGTCTCGTAGCTCAGCGGTTAGAGCAGGTGACTCATAATCTCCGGGTCGCAGGTCCGAATCCTGCCGGGACCACCAGATTTCCCCTTGCCCCAGATGGCGGTTATTTCTTCCAAGTGGAGGGCAGGAAAATCACGATGATGGTGAAGAGCTCCAAACGGCCAATAATCATCGTCAACGCCAGCAATAGCTTGGAGAAGGCGTTGAAATCCGCGAAATTTCCGGCGGGATTCACTGCGCCGAACCCTGGCCCGACATTGCTCAGGCTGGTGATGGCGGCGCCAAAGGCGGTGGAGACATTGTCGGCCATCGGCTCGAAGACGCCCAGGAGAAAAGCCACCACGACAATGACCACGCCATAGAGCACCGCAAAGGCGAGAGTCTTGCCGACCAGCCCGCTGTCCAGGCGTTCGTTGTTAAGGCGCACATCCTGAACCATCCGCGGCGAAAGGCATCGGCGGATCTCCAGAGAGAGCTGCTTGAAAAGCACCACCATGCGGCTCCATTTGAGGCCTCCGGCGGTGCTGCCGCCGCAGCCGCACGGAATCATCAGGAAGGCAATCAAAATCAGCACGCTTGGCACACCCCAGGTCTCCCAATTGCCATTGCAGAAACCGGTGGTGGAAAGCACGGTCACGACCTGGAACGCCGCACCACGAAGGTATTCCTCCATCGACGCCAACGCATTGCCGACAGGCCCATTGAGGAAGAGCTCGCTGCGCGGGCATTTCGTCCACCAGAGCATAAGGGCAACAAAGAGCGTGGCGACAATCGTCACGAGGGAGAAGATCCTGAATTCCTCGTCTTTCCAATAAACGGACCTGAGCGAGGAGAAACGCTGGATATGCAGGCTGAAATTACAGGCGGAGAGGAACATGAAGAGAATGACGAACCACTGCAGCGCGGGGAGGTGGTTGTAGTGCGCCAGGCCATCCACCCGCGGCGAGAAGCCTCCCGTGGAGATGGTGGAGAAGGCGTGGCAAATCGCATCGAACCACGTCATGCCGAAGATGTGATAGCAGACGATGGCGGCCATCGTGAGGCCGCCGTATGCCACCAGCACCCAGATGACCGAAGTGGCCAAATGCGGAGTGGTCTGGTCGGCGGTGGTCTTCAGGCCCGGCACTTCGGCGTTGTAAAGCATCTTGCTCTGTCCCAGATTCAGCATCGGCAACAGCAAAAGCACGAAGAAGACGATGCCCACGCCACCCAGCCAGTTGAGCATCGCGCGCCAGAAGAGAATGCCGTAGCAAGGACGAACGGCAGCACTGGGCACGGAACTGG
>JAFYIW010000138.1 GCA_017538465.1 Victivallales bacterium | reverse complement strand
CGGTCTCGCCCGTGGCGGCATCCACCAGATTCAGGCCGAGCCGCACCTTGAGCGTATAGGCGATGGGGGGCTCGCCGATGTTCTCGCTAGTGAATTCCAAAATGGACGCCGTGACGATGCCTTCCGCATTCAGTATCCGGCCAAGCTCCTGCGCCGAGACGGCCGGCGTCGGCTCGCCCTGCGCGGTGCGGTTCTGATTCACGCCAACCACGTTGTGCGGATTGATGACGTGCAGCACGCTGCCGGACAATTGCGTGGTCAGGGTGTCCGCCAATGCGGCCAGCGGAAGCAATGGCGCATTCGATGTGTGATTCTGCACGACCAGCGCGACGCGGCGCGGGGCGGCGAACGCCACAACTGCGGCAAAGAAGACAACAAGGGAAATGATGGCTTTCTTCATTTCGGCACCCCGGAGCTAATTGTTGAACGTTTCGATTCCCTCCCAGACAATCTTGCCCGTTAAAAGGCTGTGGATTGCCAGGCGGAGCTTGTAGTATGCGACACCGTCAAGGTCGTTCAGGAACTTCAGATCGCCCACGACATAGAAATCCGGCGAGTCGTGCCGCTTCAGCTCGCCCATGAGTTCCCCGTTCTCCAATGGACTGTTCCCGCTGGCGACAATGCGCTTTGCCAGATCGACGAGCACATTGTCGTCCTTGACCTCAAAGCGCTTCGAGTTGAAGAGCATCACCCGGAAACGCTCGCCACCCGCCTCGATGAGGGCGTCCAGCCCCGCGTCTCCGGATTTGTTCGCGATTCCGCCAAGCACCACGACCGGCAGCCGTCCATCCCGCCTCGCCTGGCTTTCCTCGTAGTTCTTGAGGAACTGCGAATTCATCAGCATCTCCCACACCAGGGCGTCGATCCGCCGGTCCAGACTCGTGCCACGTGACGGGGGCGCCGGGAGCGTCACCCTAGAAGCCCTCTGGACGCCTCCCGGGAGCTGCCCGACGGCGGCGACTGACGACTGCGCCAACGACGCCCTCCAGGCATAGGCCGCCGGATTCTCCTCCAATTTCGTGGCACACTCGCCGGCCGTGTCATGGAGAAGTTCGCCAAGATACTCCAGACGATTCGCGGCATCCTGGTTGTTCGTGTATTTCGGACTCTTCCTCCTGATGGGCTCGCCACAGATGACCGCGCCCGAATTCGCATCCGCCAGACTGACGGAAACGCGGACGGAATACTGGTGGAGCACCGGTGGATTGCCACCCAACTTCGTGTCAAGGAACTCCAGCACGGAAACCGTCACTAGGCCATCCGCGCCAAGCTGCTGCGCCAGCCTCACCGCCGAAACCTCAGGCGTCTCTTCGCCGACGACGCTCCGGTTCTGGTCATAGCCCACGTTGTCATAGGGATTGATGACCTGGAAGCCGCGTCCCGACAGCTTCGCCGCCAGGGCATCCGTCAGGGCCATCATCGGAATCTCGACGCCCGGTGCGGCATGGTTCTGCACAATGAGCACGACCTTGCACGCGGAAACCGGCTGCGGCTCAGGCTTGATGGTCACCGTGGTCTGCGTCTCCGTTATGACCGTGGCCGGCGTCTCGACCGTGATTTTGGTCTGGCCATGCACCAGTGCGGCCAGCCCGACCACCATCAGCGCAAACAGTGTCTTCATTTTCATCTTGGTCTTCTCCGTTGCTCCGTCTTGAACTCGATTTTGCGAATCACGCACCTTATGCGCCGGAAGAGTCTGATTCAAAAATGCGGAAATGATTCAAAAGCCGTCCCCGAAATGGGCCTTGCCCGACCGGCCATTCCAGCCCATTTCAAAGTCCGTGGGAAAGAATGCATATTTGCTTGGGCCTCGATAGGAAATTCCTTGAAGTCGAAGCGGCAATCGGCAATTGCCGCCTTCCAGACTTTCTCCCATAGTAGCCGTGTTTCTCCCGCAGTAGCCGTGCCAGGACAGAAAGGGGTCTCCACCTCCGCCCTGACACGGCACGGACACACCTGTTACTGATTGACCTTAACCGGCGTGCCGGTCAGGGTATACCAGAACACCTGGATGGGGAGGACGGGAAGACTCAGCACCTTGGTGTCGGTCGTGTATTCGATGAGCGCATCGGCGCCAGGAGCCTGTTCGAGAGCGTTCTTGTACATCCGACGCCCGGCGGAGCCGCGCAGGTCGCTCAGAGGCACGCCGAAGATGGAAACCATGCACTCGGTGGCGGAAACCTCGTCGCCGACCACCGTGTAGCCATTTTGATTTATCGGCTTCGACTTGTCCTGGATCACGCCAGGATGGGATATGCAGCTCGTCAGAGTCAGCATCACGGCGAAGAGCGCCACGCATGAAAGCAGAACTTTTTTCGTCATCTTTTTCCTCGGTTGTGTTTTTTGGTTTTTGCCCACGCCGCCTTGACGTGGAAAAATCGTCTTGAGCGTCTTGGGTGAATTCCTATAAAAGCCTAAATTTGATTGTCACCAGATTGTATGTGCGGTCCGTTATGAAATCGTCGAATCGAACCAACGCCTCTCCCTTCTGCACGTCAGCCGAGACAGCGCCCGCGAACGAGCCCATCTGCGAAAGCACGTATGCCTTCAGTTCTTCCACTGCCCTTTCGACACCCATCCCGTCATCCGGTCGCACATTCATCAGACCGAGGTCTCCCGTCACCTGCCCCTGGCCTGTTTCCTTATTGAATGACAGCACCATCCTGGAGCGCGCAAATGTCCGGAAGACAAAAGTCCATTTTCCGGTCTTCCCGTCGAACCCAGCCATGTCATACACGACTCTGACGCGTGCGTCCTCGATGTTCCCAAGCTTGACCTGGCAGGCGAGGAAGATCTGGTCGGCCGCCCACGTCCTCGTCCGGAAGCCCTCGTAGTCGTTGCATTGCACTTCGCATCGCCCCAGCCAGACATCGCCCTCCTTCGTCCAATCAATGGTCGCCAGCTCCGGGGGAGTGAGGCCGGGAGTCGCCTCGTCATTCCACTGGAGGACGATGGCCGGCACCCCGCTGGCGCCCAGGTCCGCCAGGAAATCCTCGACAACCTTCGCCACCGCGCGATAGAAGGCCGAGGGCACCTCACCCTGTGACTGCCACGCCTCTTGGCAGAAGGCGCTGAACTCGTGCGAATACCCCGGAGACGTGTCTCCAGGCTTCTTCACCTGCACCTGGACGCTGATTTTTGTCTCCGCCTCGTCAGACCAGGTGCGCTTCATGACCGAGATCCGGTTCACCCCGACGATGATTTTCGCGACCGGCGCCTCCCCCTGCCGTGCCAGGTGGAAATTCGCCGCCACGGCCTCCTGGAACTCCCGTGCGATGATGGCCCCCCCCTTGAAAGTGCCGATGGTGTCAACCACGCCGAACGAGTTCTCGCTGGTCACGGAGAACAGCGTGTCGCCGTCCCGCATCTCGAAGGCCACCGGAACAAACCGGGCGTTGTTCACGCCGGGAGCAACGTAGCTTTGCATGAACGCGGAGCTGGACGGCTCGGCCAGCGCAATCGCGTTGGTTCCGCGTGCTGTCCGCGGATGCGCCAACATATCACTGATGGTGGCGCATCCGACAACGCCGAACAGCAGCCCAGACAATGCGATAAGCGGAAGGCGCCTCATTTTCACGGATCTCATTTTGCGAGGAAGGGGAGGCCTCTCAGTCTTTGCGGACCTTAACGGTGTCGCTCCAGATTTCCGCCCCCGTGACGGGATCCATCAGACGGAGATTGAAGAAATGGTAATAGACCTGCCCGCCTACGGAATCCCTCGTCAGCTCGCCGGACATCAGGAAATCACCCGCCTCGTATTCGCCAAAGTTCTGGATGTTTTCGCTCTGGCCGCCGCCGTCCACCTCGGCGGTGACCACATTCGTCATTCTGGCGCGTTCGGCCAGGTCAATGATGGTGAATTTTCCGGTCTTGCGCAGCGTGCTCTTGAGGTCGTTGCGCATCTGCCCGGTGGAGCGGAAGTCGGAACCCCCCGCCTGCGTGTTGTCCTCAATCCGCTGAATGATGAGCGTCGGCAACCGATGGTCGCGGGCCGCCGCGCGCTCGGCGGCGACGCCATAGAAGTCGGTGAACCCCGGATCGGTGAGCAGTCTCTCGACCATCTCGGTTATGGCTCGGCTTTTCTGCGGATATTCCAGATTCTCCCTGCTTCCATAGACGTCGTCGTCCACATTCCCGTAGTATCCGCCCGCCCCCGAGTCGGTCGTGCACCCGGAAAACACCACGACCACCGCGACAATCAACAAAAGCGACAAGTTTTTCAACATTTTGCAGTTCCTCTAAAAGTCAAACGCCTTTTCCAATTCGATGCCGGGCTGAACTCAATCCATGCGCCGCAGCTTCAGCCGGAAATCACTCGCTCCCTGGAGCGGCGACACTCCGTCGACCTCCTTCACCTCGCCTCCATGGAACACCAGCGGCCGCCAAGGCGTCGGGGCGTGCGTCTGCATCAGGCCGTTTTCATCTCGCCATTCAAAGCAGTACTGGCACTGGAAATCCTCCTGATTCAGGTTCTGCAGCGTCACCTGGGCATGCAGAAAGCCCTCCGCCGTCTTTTCGCGGGCATCCCGGACCACTTCAAGGTTCGCGGCAAAGGCGGGGTCCGACAGGATGATTCTGCCTTTCTCGACCCAGACGCCGGAGGTCTTGGGCGCAAGGCATCCTGCCAGCAAAAGCAATCCGCCAGCCAGCAGACAGATTCGTTTCAGCGCATTAAGCATGAAGGCATCTCCTTTCGTGTTTCTCTCAGAAGGCAAAATTCAGAATCGGCAGACAGGACACCGAAGACGAGTGGTTGATGTTGATGAGGCCCAACTGAAGCCCCGCCAGGCAGTCGGCGGAATTGAAAAGTCCAATCTGCACGCCGGTGCCCTTCTCGATGGAATTGAAGCCCCCGATCTGTACGCCGACGAGGTTCCCCGCATAGTTGCCAAGCCCGATCTGGACCCCGCAATGGGTCCCTTCGGTGATGGAGCACACGCCGGAAATCTGGCATCCATTGAAGTCAAATGCGGCAAAGTTGAAGATGCCGGCGATGTGAAGCGCGCTGTCCGACTCGCCGACGGAATTGAACAGGCCGCCGATGCCCAGTCCGTTCATTTTGTAGTCGGCGAAATTGCCCAGCACGCCGAGATCCAGTCCATAGACGGCGCGATGGTTTCCGACGAAGAGGTTCAGTCGAAGCACCACGACATCCCAGGTCTCGGAAGGCGCCTCCAGCATGGGGACAATCGAGATGGCGAGCGGGGCGGTGTTCACATACGGCGAGGGCTCGCCGACCTCCGCCTTTCGGAACTTGACCTGCCCGGGCGCAACCGACTCGGAATTATCGTACGTGCGCACTTCGACCTCTGCCAGGGCAAAGGTCAGCGAGGCCATGATCGCACCCAGCAATGCGGCGCTTCGCATCCATGTCATAACTGAAGTCATCGGTTTCATCTGATTCATCTCCTCTCGTATGGAGCGGTCATCATCAAGGCGGCCCCGAACGCTCCTCGCCGGCAAAGCCAGGGGCCTCGGGGAGCAAAAGGGAATTCTGAAAAACGCCGCCGCATTCATTATAATCCCTCAAATGTCTTTTGCAACTGCGATGATTCGGAAAACACACTCCATTTCATTTTTGGTTTTCGCGGTGGCCTACTCCGTCTTGAACTCGATCTCCATCACGTTGCCTTCGATCCTCTCGTCCAGCGAGTAGTAGGTCGCCGCCGGAGGCAGCTGCCCCGTGACGAGCCGGATGTTCTTGTCCCGCGCCAGCGTCTCGATGTTCCCGCGGATCCACGCCCGCGCCTCCTCCGCCTGGCCCGGATTGAACCGCACCGAGAGTCTGCCCCGGCGCGTAACCGCGTCGTACGAGAGGGACTCAGGGGCAATCGTCAATACCGCGGCGCGTCCGGAAATCCGCCCGTTGTCCAAAGCGGGACGGACATCCACGACAAGCGAACCCGCATTGACCCCCGGATGCATCCGCAGATACGCGCTTCGCAGGTTCTCTGAAAAGGCCCGCATTGCGATACTTTGCACGTAAATTTCAAGGGAATGAACCGCTGGCGTTTCCAAAAGCCGAACGGGACATTATAGTATAACAATTCTGATGAATCTGGATTATCAATGACTCCGCATCTTGCACGTGGTGTGCAAGAAACATGATAACGAAAAAAATCGTAACGAAAAAAATCGTAATATGAAGAATCCATTCAAAATTACTCGCAGCAACTGGCGGCGAACGTATGGCAAACGGGAGTGCTGCAGCCAGAAACGGCGGACGTTGTCCATGAGGCAATTGACCATATCGTAGGGGCGCACAGCCTGGATTATGAACGTCTTTGGATGGGAATGAACCGGACAAATCGGTGGATTCTCCAACGCCTGGCCACGGAACGTGCCTTGCAGTCCGGCGAACACAAGACAAGCACTGTCTATAGTGCGTTAAAGCGGCTACAGAAAGACGGGCATGTAATTTATTCCGACCACTATGAGGTGGAAGATCCTTTCTTCCGACAATGGATTGAAAATGCTCCATGACGGAAACGCGCTCCCTGCCTTCTTTTCGAGGGGGGGGTCGGCCAGAGAGATGACGTTTTTCCCTTTTTGGGGTAAAGCATTTCTCCGACATCAGGGAGGAAGAATATATTTAGGAATATGTCCCGCTATTCGTTCCAGCCGATCTGCGCCGGGTGGGTGGTTGCGATGTGGTCCCTGGTGTGCCTGGGACTCATCCTCCATGCCTGGAGGCGACAGTGCGACAGCGTCCCTCTGCGCATCCGCACCTGTCTCCTCGCGCTGCGGCTCGCCGGGCTGACGTTCCTGACGGCGCTGCTGCTGCGTCCCTGGCGCGAAACCACCATCCCCCAGCCGGGCGCCAGCCGCGTGGTGTTCCTGACAGATGGCTCGCCATCGATGTTCGACCATGCGGACGCCATTGACGCCGACGGAAATCCGATGCGCCGCTGGGACGCCGCCGTAAAAGCGCTTCCCGCGGAATATCCCTGGAAGGCCGAACTATGGCGCTTTGGCGAGAACGGCCTGGTTCCCTGGCCCCAATCCCCCTCCGAGGCCTCCGCGTTGCCTGGCGACACCCCGATCGGCAAAGCCTTGGACGAAGCGCTGGACAGTCGACGACGCCCGGGCGCGTTGCCGCTGGCCGCCGTGGTGCTGCTCAGCGATGGCCGCGAAACCGCGCCGGACAGTTCGCTGATTGAGGCGGCCAAACACGCCAAGGCGCAACAGATTCCCGTCTCGACCCTCGCCCTTGGCAGTCCCGTCATCCCCCCCAATGCGGCGGTGTCCATCGTCCCCCGTGGCCTCACGGTTCTGCAGGGCGAACATTTCACGCTGCCCGTCCGCGTGACCAGCGATTTCCCCGCCGTGCTGCCGGTTCAGGTCTCCATTCGGGACGAATCGGGCGCGCATCTGGCAACCCAGGTCCGGCAAGTGGAGCGGGGCGCCCCCGCCGAATTCGTCTTCACCTTGGATGCCGACGACGCCCCGGGCGAGCACGCCTACACCGCCAGCCTAAGCGGCCAGCCCGCCGAAGACGGACGCCCGGACGACAACCAGGACACCATCATCGTGCGCATTGAGGCCCCGCCGCGCCACCGCCTGCTCTATCTGGCCGCCAACCCCGGCTGGGAGTGGCGTTTTCTCCGGACCGTCGCCGAGTCCGCCAAGGACTTGGAGATCAGCGCCATTCTACGCATCGGCCGAGAGACCGAGGCCCTCGCCAAGCTCCCGGCGGATTTCCGCCCTGCCCGACTCTTCCACCGCGTCAATCTGCCTGACGGCGCGGCCACGCTCGCCGAAGACCCCGGCTTTCCAACGGCGGCCGAGGAATATGCGGATTTCGATGCCGTGGCGCTGGAGTGCTCGGCCACCGCCTCATGGACCGCCGAGCAGTGCGCGGCGCTGCTCGCGTTTGTGGAACGGCATGGCGGCGGAGTGCTCCTGACCGGAAATCCCGCCCCGCTTCCCGACGCCTTGCAGCGTCTGCTGCCCGTCGGAAATGTGACAGAGCACCAGGCGGCGGTCCAGAACACTCTGCTGGTCAACCGGGAGTTCATTTTCGAGGCGGAGTGCACCAGCCGTCTTGGAGCGGGCAAAGTCGCCCTGCCGCCCCAGACCCGCTATTGGGCCGCACAGTCGTCCAAGCCCGCCGCACGGGTGGCGCTTCGCGATGACCATGACGGCATTCTCCTGGCCGCGATGGGCAATTACGGCGCCGGACGCATCGCCTGGCTGGGACTGACGGAATCCTGGCGCTGGTGTCTGGCGGAGGACGCATTGGACGGACAGGCGAGCCACCGCGAATTCTGGG
>JAFYIW010000137.1 GCA_017538465.1 Victivallales bacterium | reverse complement strand
GGTGTCCTGCGCCACGGCGCGTGCGCCGGGGGTATGGCTATTTCAGCGTGGTCTTTAGGCGGGGTTCCTTGCGGGTGATTTTGAGGTCACCCCAGCAGCCCCAGTCGCCGGCGGTGTTCATGTTCGGTCCCAATGGCATGATTAAACGGAGTCGGATGGACTGCCCGGCCCACTGCGAGAGGTCTGCCTCGATGGGCACCCACTCGCACTTGGAGAGATGCTTCTCCGCAACAATCGACTCGAAGTCATAGCCCTCTGGCGTGACGCCAACCAGGAAGTTGATTCCGTCGCCAGTATGCGAGCCGTCCTTCTTTCCGACGAAGCCGGTAAGCACAATATCCCGGACCTTGGGCAACGTGAGCTGATAAGACACAAAGACGTCTCCCGCGCAGTCATCCCGATAGGGCGGGTGGGTGAAAATGCCCTTGCGGGTGACATTGCCGCATGCCATCGTCTGGACCTCGGCTCGGGCGCCCACGCTGAAGGGATCAAGGTTGGTTTCCCGCGTGCGGATGATGGCGCCTCGGGTGAATTTGTTCGTGTTGGTGAAGTCATCGAAGATGACCTCGGTGGTCAGCTTGCGGACCAGCGTGCCCTGCCAGGTCTCGCGGAGGTCGCCCCGCGAGAATTCCACGGAGATCTTCTCCTCGCCTTCGGCGTACGCCGTCGGCAGCGCGACGGCAAAGTCCTGGCTTCCGTAGGGCGGAAGTTCAATCGTGACCGCCTCGGAGAAGCTCGGCTTGACCTGCAGCGTGATGGGCATTCCTCCGCAGTTCTGGAAGACGCCCTGAAGTTTCTTCTCGTCGGAAGACAAACCGACCTGGGAGAACTCGGCCAGTCGCCGAATCACGAAGCAGAGGTACTGCCCGCCAATTTCCACCCACACGCGTTGGCCAGGTTTGCCAGTGATGACACGCTCCACGGTGCCTTGCGGCATGCGGATGGTCACCTTGTCGCCGGAGAAGACCTCGTAGGAGTCGCTGGAAAGTTTGCTCTCGGGGGTGACGGCCTTCTTCTCCAGCTTGTAGCTGAAGGCGCCATCGACCGGAAGGACATAGAGGTAGCCGCGGCAGCGCACCGCCTTCGCAGGCCCCAAATCAGTGCCGTCGTGGGCGTAGGCGCGGGCATTTCCGCCCTCCACCGCGAAACCGCCCTGTGCGCCATCCAGACCGATGAACTCCCAGTGTTCCGCGTCGTCGTTGCGGCAGACCACGCAGCCGGAGCCATCGGCCTTGGGCATCGTGTGGTTCATCTTGTCGCGTCCATCCAGGAAGATGTATTCGGGCGACTCGACGTAGTCGCAGGGGAGTCCATGATGGCGCGCGTTGGTGGCGAGATAGCGTCCGTCGTCCGTCCAGGCCAGGAAAGAATTGGGCTGGAGGGCGACCAATCGTCCGGCGTGGGTCAATTTCATCGGCAGTTCGGTGGAGCCATTGGCGACCACGTGGGTGCCGTTGTCGTAGTCGATGACCAACTGCGAATTGCGGTAGGCACCGTTGCGGACGGCTTCGGAGGTATTGTAGAGCCGTCCGTCCTTTCCGCAGTAGAAGATGTTCTTCACGCTGGCCTGGGTGTACTGCGTCTCAATCTGCTGGAGGAGGTAGTAGCTTCGCATCGCATTGCGCATAATGCCACCATCCATCATCAGAAAGCCGGGGTGCCCGAAGGCCACGATGGCGGTGAAGAAGCGGTCGAGATGCTCGTCCGTGCGACCGTCATGCAGCCAGTCGTAGTTGGAGCCGCCGGCGGTCTGCTCGCCGTAGAACATCGTCATTGCGCCGATGCCGAAGTTGCACTCCTGCTCATGGATTTTGCGCAGGTCGAAGTCCACCAGCCAGGGACGTGAGATGATACGGTAGGTGCGGTCCTGCGCGTAGTTTCCGTCGGTGAGTCCGCTGTAGTAGCAGAAGAGCGGCCCTTCGGAATAGACCGGGCCATTCCAGTTCTTCTTCTGGATAAGCATGATTTCGCCGTAGGCGTAGAAGGTCTGGGCGAAGGTTCCGGCGCCGGGCACGCGGAAATCGTAGTCGCAGCGGTCCCAGGGTGCCGTGGAGGTGTGCACGTCACAGTAGGCGGTGCTGAAATGGAACTTCTCCTGGATGATAGGCGTGTACTTCTCACAGAACTCCACGCCGCGCAGGGGCTTGGGCGCGTAGCAGCGGCGCCAGGCGCGCTGGAGCTGGTTGCTGGCCGAGCGCCCCACCATGTCGGTGTCCCAGTTTCCGTTCACGGGCGCGAAGTCGGTGAAGTTGTTGTATGGTCCATAGACGAAGCCGAGGGTGTCCTGCATATAGCGCGCATAGTCGTACTGCCCCTCGTCCCCGCCCTTCTTGGGTGCAGGGTTGGTGCGGAAGGTGAAGGACTCCTCGCCGTCGCGCCAGCCGGTCTCGTGGTCGGTAATCAGGCATTTGCGCATGCCGTGGCGCCATACGTTGTACCAGTACTCCTTGTCCCTCTCGCGGTTGGACGCACCATGCGCCCGCCAGATGATGCTGCCTGTGATGTGCTTCCACGGTGACTTCGGATTCGGAATGTTCGGCAGGTGCTCCTCGAAGACCGGCGAGACGGTCACGAAGAAGCGCTCATAGACATCGTTGCGCTGGCCGTCCGTCTTCGGGATGTAACTCACCTGGCCATTGAACTGCAGTTTGCCCATGTAGGGATATTCGCCGCCCTGGGGACGGCTCGCGTTCGAGAGATACCAGTCCGTGTGCCCGCTCAGGAAGAACGTCTGGTCGCCGCACTGCACCAGCGCCACGGCGGGGCGTCCCGTGTTACCGCCGTAGCCATAGTAGG
The DNA here is from genome assembly GCA_017538465.1 of Victivallales bacterium. GTDB lineage: Bacteria > Verrucomicrobiota > Lentisphaeria > Oligosphaerales > Oligosphaeraceae > RGIG1601. The sequence continues at coordinate 4,444 of JAFYIW010000137.1, read as the reverse complement.
GGATTTGAACAAGGTCCAAGCACTTCGTACCCTTGACCTCGCCGTAGGAGATCGCCTCCAGCTGGTTGTCCGCATTGGAACTGAAGGTGTCCAGCACCAGCGTCTTGCCCTTCAGACAGAACTGGTAGGTGACCTCGTGGGTTTGGCCGTCCTTGAGCGTGTAGTTCCAGACCGCTCGCACCTTGCCGTCCTGCTCCTCGCAGGAGACCAACTCGGCCGATGTCGCGCCGGGACTCAGGACCTTCGCTCCGCCGCCGAAGAGCGGCTGGAAGGCCGGGCAGCCGTTCCAGGAGGCAGTGAAGTCGCTCCAGGTTCCGGTCTGGGGCGTGTAAGTGATTTTCAGATTGCCGTCATCAGCGGCATATTTTAGTATAAATGCATTATCTTCTTTGTTTATAGATATTTGCATGTTATTTCCTGCGCTGTCTGGCAGAATCGTGTCCTCGCGAGTCGGGAAAGGCAGGGTACCCTCGCCGGTGTTGGCGCCGGGGTCCTGTCCGGGGAAGAGCGGTATGCCGCGCTTCGGACGCTGGGTGAAGGTCAATGGCTTGAACTCCTCCTTGAAGAGGGAGAGGCTGTCGAAGTAGAGCTTGCGTGGCTCGCGGTTGTTCGCGGGCTTGAGGACGATTGCCGTGATGGTGGTTCCCGGCCGGGAGAACTGCTTCACCTGCGCGTCGGTCAGGCGCCTGTGGCACAGGAACCACTCGTCCCAGATGACTTCGGCCATCTCGATCTCGGTGGTCTGTCCTTCGGCATTGCGCAACTCTACCTGGATGCACACCGTCCCGATGGTCCGCTTGTCCTTGTAGAGAGCCTCCTTGTTCCCGTGGCCCCAGAGGGTGACGACATCGAACTCCTCCGGCGCGGGAATAGGCTGCGGCGGACGGATGTAGTAGATTTGGGGGCCATCGGCGGTATTGCAGTAGGTGGCCTTCAGCACGTAGTCGCCGAAGAGCTGCTGCTCGCGCGAGCGCTCGACGGCGATGGTCCCGCCAGTGCACTCGCCCGTCCATACATCACTTTCGCTCTCGAAGTCCGCCAGCACCGCTTCGGGATGGTCATCTTGATAGCGTCCCGCCCAGTCCATCTCGTAGGGGCGCACCCCGACCGTCTCGGCCAGAAGCGAAGTGCCAATCAACAGGGAAAAGAAGAAAATCAGGTGTTTCATGGGAAGAATGGTTTATCTGAGGATTTAAGGACGCGACTGTTTCCACCAACGAAAGTTTTCGGTCAATTTGACGCTTCTGTCTTGTTTTCCCTGCATAGGAATTCCACAATTCGTTCCTTCGGAGGGAGTTCTAGTTCGTATTTCGAGACGAAGAGCGCAGGATCGATAAAGGTGCTTACATACTCGGCCATTTCTCGCCCGGCCTTCTCCAAAGTCAGGGCCGACAATTTGGACGGATTGGCGCTCCAGCCGCTTCGGACATAGTACTGGCTGTCGATCTGGCGACGCAATTCCTTGACACTCCAAGTCCCCCGGATCGCCTCGAAGGCATAAAAGGTACGCTGAAGGTCGTCCAAATGCATAAACTGCAGAATATGGGTATAGGAAAGCCGGCCGAACAATGCCCATGGAGAAATTGAAGGTGTTTCTCCATGCCAGACAATTACATCGTTTTTCCCAGATTGGATAATCGCTGATTCCCCAATTTGTCGTGACGGCTCGGGCAATTGGATAATCGGCGAATATCCTTTTTGAAAACGGTCATGAAGATATGCCATTATTGGCGCGGACAGTTCAGGAAAGGTTTTGTAGAATTGCCTGTGTTTCTTTAGGCTTGGAACTGAATAATCGGTTCCCCCCAGCCGTTTTGCCAGTGCCTTCAGAAGACCCTCGCCGTATTTCGCACGGTCTTGCCCATGCTGTTCGTACTCGACAATGTAAAAGCCCGTAAGCCACGCACGGGCCGTGACATTACGGTTGATGACCGCCTTCGCGTCCTCTTGAAGAACAGTGGTCACCGATTCGATTTGGCCTACCAGACCATCAAAATTGCTGTCGTTCATATTCTCTCCCTTTTTTTGGATTGCACCCGCTATTTCAGCGTGGTTTTGAGTAGGGTCTCCTTTCGGGTGATCTTCATATCGCCCCAGCAGCCCCAGTCGCCGGAGGAGTCCAGGTTCTCGCCGATGTCCATGATGAGTCGCAGGGTGACACTCTGCCCCGCCCACTGCGAGAGGTCCGCCTCGATGGGCTTCCACTCGTGCTTGGAGACGCTCACCTCCGCGATGGTCTGCTCCTCCGCGGAGCCCTCCGGCGTGATGCCGACGAAGAAGCGCATGCCGTCGCCCAGATACGAGCCGTCCTTCTTGCCGACGAAGCCGGTGAAGAGGATGTCCGGCACGTCAGGCAGCGACAGTTTGTAGGTCGCGAAGGCGTCGCCCACGAAGTCCTCCAGCCAGATGGGATGCATGAAGAGTCCCTTGCGGCTGACCTTCCCGCAGAAGAGCGCGGCATCCACCTCCACCCGTGCGCCGATGGCGAAGGGGTCCGTGTCCGTCTTCTTGTTCAGCACGACGCCGCCCTTGGTGAATTTGGTCAGATTGGTGAAGTCATCGAAAATAACCTCGGTGGTCATCTGACGCACCAGCGTGCCCTGCCAGGTCTCGCGCTGGTCGCCACGCACGAAGTCGATGGTGATTTTCTCCTCGCCCTCGGTGGTGGCTTCGGGAAGTTTCGCCGCGAATTCCGCCATCCCATAGGGCTCGATTTCGAGCGTCTGCGCCTCGGCAAAGCTGGGCTTCACCTCCACGACAATCGGCGTGCCGCCGCAATTCCGGAGGAAGCCACGCAGTTCCGTCTCATCCGGCGAGAAGCCCTTCGGATGGAAATCCACCATCTTGCGAATCACGAAGCAGAGATACTGTCCGCCAATCTCCACCCACACATGCTGACCGGGCTGTCCCGTGATGACGCGCTCCGCCACGCCATTCGGCGTGCGGATAGACACTGTGTCGCCGGAGAAGACCTCGAAGGAGTCGCTGGAGAGCGAGGTCTCGGGAGTTGTGGCGTTCTTCTCAAGTTTGTAACTGAAGGCACCGGGGACGGGCACCACATAGAGGTAGCCGCGACAGCGCACGGCGGTGGCGGGTCCCAGGTCGGTGCCATCGTAGGCGTAGGCGCGGGCGTTGCCGCCCTCCACCGCAAAGCCACCCTGCGCCCCATCCAGACCGAGGAACTCCAAGTGCTCCGCGTCGTCGTTGCGGCAGACCACGCAGCCAGAGCCTTCCGCCTTGGGCATCCGCTGATTGACCTTCCCGCGTGCATCCAGGAAGATGTATTCCGGGGACTCGACATAGTCGCAGGGAAAGCCATTTTGAGTGGCGTTGGTGGCAAGGTATTGCCCGTCGTCCGTCCAGGCCACGAAGGTGTTGGGCACGAGGGCGATGCTCCGTCCTTCATGAAACAGCCCCATCCCCGCCTGACGCCTGTCCTGCCCGTTGTAGCCGTTGGCGACCACGTGGGTGCCGTTGTCGTAGTCGATGACCAGCTGCGAGTTGCGGTAGGCGCCGTTCTTGATGGCCTCGGAGGTAGTGTAGAGCTTCGCCTCGTCCCCCTCCCTTCGATAGTAGCGGATGCTCTTGACGCTGGCCTGGGTGTATTGCGTCTGAATCTGCTGGAAGAGGTAGTAGCTGCGCATCGCGTTGTGCAGGCCGCCCTCCATCACCAGGAAGCCGGGATGCCCGAAGGCCGCGATGGCGGTGAAGTAGCGGTCGAGATGCTCGTCGGTCTTCCCGTCGTACAACCAGGAGAAGTTGTCTCCGCCCAGGGTCTGTTCGCCGTAGAACATCACCATCGAGCCGATGCCGAAGTTACACTCCTGCCCGTGGATTTTGCGCAAATCGAAGTCCACCAGCCAGGGACGGCTGAAGATGCGGTAGGTGCGGTCCTGACCGTAGTTGCCGTCGGTGAGTCCGCTGTAGAAGCAGAAGTGCGGCCCCTCGGAATAGACCGGGCCATTCCAGTTCCGCTTCTGGATGAGCATGATTTCGCCGTAGGCGTAGTAGGTCTGGGCGAAGGTTCCGGCGCCGGGCACGCGGGCGTCGTAGTCGCAGCGGTCCCACGGCGTCACGGAGGTGTGCACGTCGCAATAGGCGGTGCTGTAGTGGAACTTCCCCTGGATGACGGGCGTGAGCTTCTCGCAGAACTCGACGCCGCGCAGGGGCTTGGGCGCATAGCAGCGACGCCAGGCGTGCTGGAGCTGGTTGTCAGTGGAGCGTCCCACCATGTCAGTGCTCCAGAAGCCATTGACTGGCGCGAGGTCGCAGAAGTTGTTGTAGGGCCCGAAGAAGAAGCCGAGGGTGTCCGAGGACCCGTTGTAGACGGGTACGCCGCGGGTGATCCGCTTCGTCCCGTGCTTGAGCACCGTGTTGATGTCGTAGGTCGAGTCGAGCGCCGCGGTCAGCTCGTAGATGTTGATGTGCTGGTGGGCGTAGCGGT
>JAFYIW010000136.1 GCA_017538465.1 Victivallales bacterium | reverse complement strand
CGGATATTGTGGGAATGGTTACATGACAGAGGCAGTCAAGGCCATTTCCAAATGGGCAATTGCCCAGAAAGGCATTACAAGACTTGAAGCAGAAACGACAGTTGAAAACAAGGCTTCGCAAAAGGTGCTTATCAAAGCCGGTTTTGTTCCCACTGGGGTAAATGGCGAGGAAGGCCCACGCTTCGTGTTTCATAGATGATGGCGGTCAAGTAGTTTCTTTACGGTCAAAAGGAACACCTGGGCATCAAAAACATCCCGAATTGAGTACAAGGGTTCAACTCTATTTACCGTTATTCGCCACGACGGCAGTTTCAAAATAAGGCGGACATCCGACCTACTTTGAAACAGGAGAGGCGTTGCGGTGTCATTTAAAATCTACTTTTAATCTAGTTTTAGTCTAGTTTTTAATCTAATCTCATATCATCATTGTCATTTTACCTTGCGTACGAACATTTGCACAGGATATGTTTTGCACCGCCCAAAGTCCTCGGTCAGTGCGGTCAAATGGACATCGGACATCGAGAACAGCCCGAATTGAGGACGAGGGTTCAACTCTTTTTTGGGGCAAAAGGCTAGGCCGTCCGGCGGGATGCCGGGCGGCCTTCATTTACATCAGGAATGGATGAGTTTTGGGCGATAAGGGAAACTGCTGGACAAGGATGGCCGACCGCATCCATTCGTGTTTATTCCTGCGTCGTCTGCGGATGAATGGAGACGAGGACATTGCCTTTGCCGACAGCCTTTGCCAGTTCCCGTGCATCGACGATGTGGCCGATGCGTGTGTATGAGTAAGTTGTGTCGAAGGACTTGTAGAATACGACCAGGCAGTCGTTTCCCCAAAGCATCACGTCACCGGCCTCGATTCGGCGGACAGTTTCAGCTTTTGCGGGCAGAGGGCTGCCCAGACTGGCGTATTTCTCATTGCCGTTCAACTCTGCCATTTCCAAGCGGAGAGGCAGACGACTCGACAGATTCCTCGCCGCCTCGGTGTCGGCAAGGGCGATGATGAAACTGGTGTCGCCGATGGTCAGGACCAGCGCTGTTTGTTTCTGCATTGTCCCGTTCTCCTGAGTTGTTGCACGAATTGTCGACGGCGTTTCTGGCTCTGCCGCCGACTTCCGCGTGCAGACGGCAGCCCAAAAGAGAAAAGCCAATCCCAGCGCAAGGCAGGCGAATATCCTCATGGGGAATCTCCCTTACTTCAGATTCTGGCGGTAGAACTCCGCTATCTTGTCGAACGGGATGACGTCCAGCCTGTCATAGAGGTCGCAATGGCTCGCGTCGGGGATGATCATAAGCTCCTTGTTGTCGCCCTTGAGCATCTTGAACGCAGTCTCGCCGAAGTAGCGCGAATGGGCCTTCTCGCCGTGGACGACCAGCACAGCGCTTTCGATTTCATCCGCATACGCCAGCAGTTTCGCGTTCAGGAAGGAGAGGAACGAGGTGATGTTCCAGCCGCCGTTGGAATTCAGGGAGCGTGGATGCTAGCCGCGTGGAGTCTTGTAGTGGTCGTAGTAGTCCTTGACGAACTGCGGCGCATCCGCAGGGAGCGGATCAACCACGCCCCCGCCCAGTTTGTAGGTTCCGTTGCGGAAGTCCTCATTGCGCTGCGCGTTCATCGCGACACGCTTCTCGTGGCGCTTGGCGGCGGTGTCCTCCTGGTCGAAGTAGCCGTTGGCGGTGACCCGTGTCATATCATACATCGTGGAGGCGACGGTCGCCTTCACGCGGGTGTCGATCGCCGCTGCGTTGATGGCCAGTCCACCCCAGCCGCAGATGCCGCAGATGCCTATCCTGTCCGCATCCACATCTTCGCGAGAGATGAGATAGTCGACGGCGGCCTGGAAATCCTCCGTGTTGATGTCGGGCGAGGCGACATAGCGGGGCTGCCCGCCGCTTTCGCCAGTGAACGACGGGTCGAAGGCAATGGTGAGGAATCCGCGTTTCGCGAGTTCCTGCGCGTAGATGCCCGACGACTGCTCCTTGACCGCACCGAACGGGCCTGACACGGCGATGGCCGCGAGTCTGCCCGTGGCGTTCTTCGGTTTATAGACATCCGCCGCCAGCGTGATGCCGAAGCGGTTCGGGAAGGTGGCTTTGCTGTGCTCCACCTGGTCGCTCAGGGGGAAGATCTTGTCCCATTCCTGGGTAAGTTCGATGTTTTTCATGGACGGGCACTCCTTGCATTTGGCTTTGAGGTTGCAGCAGCCTGCGGCTGCCAGGACGAGGGCTGCGAGAGACAAAAGCAGCGTGGTTTTCTTCATCGTTGTTCCTTGGGATGGATGCCGTCGCATCGTTGGATTGACTGACGCGGAAATGTCGTCACATTCCCGTTTTTTTGTAACGCGAATTAATATATTTTGGATGTGTGAAATAGCAAATACTTTGTTTTTATGGCTTTCAATGCTTGAAAAGCATATCACAAGGTTTATAGTATTGATATGTCCATTGAAAACAGGAGCGCATCCATGGAACTAAGAGTGTTGAAATACTTTCTGGCGGTGGCGCGTGAGAAAAGCGTCACGGGTGCCGCGCACCGTCTGCACGTCACCCAGCCGACGCTTTCCCGCCAGCTGAAGGACCTCGAGGACGAGCTTGGCCAGCGGCTGTTCATCCGCGGCAGCCACAGCGTTTCGCTTACTGCGGAGGGGATGCTGCTGCGCCAGCGGGCGGAGGAGATCATGACGATCGTCGACAAGACACGTTCCGACTTCAGTGAGAAGCATAGGATAGCTGGGGATGTCTACATCGGCGGCGGCGAAAGCGAGGCGATGTCTCTTCTGGCGGATGCCATCCGCGACGTGCGGGACAGGCATCCTGGCATCCGCTTCCATCTGCACAGCGGGAATGCGGAGGAAGTTATGGAGAGGCTGGACCGGGGGACGCTGGACTTCGGCGTGCTCATCCAGCCAGTCGATATCTCGAAGTACGATGCCTTGCCTCTTCCCTACAGGGATGTCTGGGGGCTTGTGATGCCAGTCGGCCATCCGCTGGCGGAGAAGAAGGGAATATCACCCGACGACCTGAATGGCATGCCGCTGATCATCTCCCGGCAGGTGCTCCAGTATGGAACCACGGGGAATCCCTGCCTTGATTGGCTTGGCAAGCCTGTGTCCGAATTCAACATCGCCGCCACCTATAACCTCATCTATAATGCAACTTTGTTGGTGCGCTCTGGCGTCGGCTGCGCCGTGACGCTGGACAGGCTGGTTCCGACTGGCGTGAAGTCCGGGCTGGTCTTCCGCCCGTTTGTCCCGAAGCTGGAGTCCGCTCTGGACATCGTGTGGAAGAAGGGACAGTTCTTCTCTCCCGCCGCCACGGCGTTCCTTGATGCGCTCCAGAAACGTCTGGAGAAGCGATAAAGGATACTATCGGGATAAACAAAACGTGACTCCAGTTCCCAACATTCGCCAGCGTCATCGCATTCGGACGATGTTTGGGATTCTCTGATTTTGGCGGGAATTTTGTCTTTTCAGGACACGGGTTCTACACTTCCAAATGGCAGGACGCTGTATTCAGGTGCTTTGTGGTGAAAAAAAGCACGTTTTAGGCACAAAAAACATCCATCGGCGGAGGGCCAGCAGGCGGGGATTTACGGACAATTGGTTAGAGAATCGGGGAGAAAAATGTATATTATTATTAGTGTGTAGTTTGTTAATGGGAGTTTAACGCAACGCTGGGTATGCTTGCAAGAACGGAAGTTTCATACAATACGTTATAAAGGTTTCATGAGGATTGTTGAATATTTTGAGTCTGATGCCTCCACAAGGCAGATGCTGCTTCTGGAACTGCGCCGATGCGACTGGTCGGCTGGCAGATTCCTTGTACGTTTGTTGGAGGAGAATACGTATGCCAAGACACTTGGAGGCGAGGGAAAACTCTTTTTCCTGCTTGACGGAAATTCGGTTGTCTCCTTCCTGACGTTGACGACACAAGACTGCATTATCGCACCAGACATGATGCCGTGGATTGGCTTTGTCTTCACCTTTCCCGAATACCGAGGCCGACATCACATCGGAACCCTTCTTGACCACGCTCGGAAATGCGCGGCACAGAATGGTTCGCCTTTTGTCTTCCTCGCCACCGACCATGTCGGTTTGTATGAGAAATACGGTTTCTCCTACTGGGGCAGCCGCAGGGATGTCCACGGAGAGATGTCCCGTGTTTACTATGCCCCCGCCGCCGACATTTCGACGATTGCCGAGGATGCCCGGAAACGCGCCATCGAAGTCATCCGTCTTGCTGGAATCAGGGATGCCTGGGAGAGGATTGGCGCAAAGGTCAATCAGGTCGGCTCGTTGGCGATGGGCCTCCTGATGAAGCATCGCGACATTGACTTCCACATCTACACAGACACGCTGGATGTGACGGAAAGCCTCAAGGCGCTCTCGCGAATCTGCGCCAACCAAAACGTAACTCGCCTTGAATACCGCAATCTGGCCGCCACCGAGGAGGCGTGCCTGGAGTG
>JAFYIW010000135.1 GCA_017538465.1 Victivallales bacterium | reverse complement strand
GTCTATAATCCGTTGCCTGAACAGGTGGACCTGGGCATCGCCATCCGCGGCGACGCAACGCGTGAAAAGCACTTCGGCAAGCATGTTCTCCTCCAGCCGAATGCCTGGAACCACTTCCTGCTGCCCGTCGCGGAGTTCTCGGAAATCACCGGCGGCCAACTCGTCAGTTTCGACTTCTTCATGACCACGCCCGTCAAGGAATTCACCCTCTACTACGACGACGTGAAGCTGGTCAAGCGCAATCCGCCGGACGCGACGGTGCTGCCCTCCGTGGTCACGCTCGCGGACTTCGAAGACAGCGCCCTCCCCCCGCAATTCGAATGCAATGGCGTGACCTACGAACTGACTGACGACTGGGCGCAGGACGGCAAGCAGTCCATTCTGGTGAAGTACTCGCAATTCACGCCGGGCAACCCGCCCTGGCCCGCGTTCCAGTTCTATGCCTCGGACGATCCGCTCGTGGGCTTCGACTGGTCGGCCTTCTCCCGCTTCTCCTTCTCGGCGAACTTCACCGGACACGAGGTGATGCCATTGAAAATCTTCTTCGCGGACGCCACAGGACAGCGCTATACCCAGGAATGCCTGCTCAATCCTGGACAGGAGGCCACCTTCGCGGTGAACCTCAACGACTCCGGCCTCGACCTGCGCCACATCCAGCAGATTGACTTCTACCTCTCACGCCCCGATCAAAACTACGAGGTCTATCTCGACGCCTTTGAACTCACGGCGGCCGGCACCAAGGAACTGGCGGAGGCCGAGGCCATGCTGGACCGTCTGGGCGCAGCCATCAGCCGTGTCGCCGACAACACCATCCAAGGCGAGATGCTGACGCAGTATCAGCAACTCAAATCGGAGCTGGCCACTGTACGGCAGACCGCCATGAATGGACAGAACACCATGGCGGATCTGCGCCAGATGGCTGGCTTCAGCATGCGGCTCGAAGACTGGCTCTACCAGAACTCCCGGAAGCTGGACATGCTGCTGCTCTGCGATGCCACTGCGCAGACCTTCCCCAAGGCGCCCTTCGGCATCGCCGTCGCCGATTCGATGACCAAGGTGATGATCCAGGACCTCCCGCTCACTGACGTCCGCTTCGCCACCGAAATCGCCCTCGAAATGGCCCGCAACGAATACGAGAGTTTCCAGATGGTCGTCCTCGGCCGCCCTGAGGTGAAGAGCGCCACCGCCGAAGTCACCGTCAGCCCCTTGCGTCAAGGCGACTACGAGCTGCCCGCCGATGCCCTGAGCGTCTCGCTGGTCGGCCATGTCAAATGCGAGCGGCCGCCCTACATGGCGGAATACCAAGGCTGGTATCCCGACCCGTTGCTGGATTTCCAGCAAAGCGCCCCCGTGGCCGCCAACGAGGCGGTCGCCTTCTGGGTGCGCGTGAAGACGCCCGTCGACGCGCCCGCTGGCGAATACCACGCCACCGTGACCGTCCAGGGAAATGGCGAAGTTGTCGCGGAGCTGCCCTTGACCGTGACGGTCTATGACTTCGCTCTGCCGAATGGCTGTCCCTACGACCTGGCGACCTCCTTCCGCGACCACATCAAGCAGGTCTGGGATCCCCAGATGTCCCCGGAGCGCTATAACGCACTGCTCGCCAAAATCGTGGACCAGCTCGCGGAGTACAAGCTCTCTTTCGACCAGATCTACCGGCGGGTGCCGAAAAATCCCAAGAATCTGAACCTCCCGATCGAGATTCTGAAGAAACAGCGCGACAACGGCACGCTCAAGAGTTTCTGCATCCTCAACTTCGACACGCCGAAAGACTGCATCGCAATCGACGACCCACGCATCCAGGAGTGCATCGACGATGTCCTGGCCTCCCTGGACTACTGGGTGCCTATCCTCCAGGAGGAGGGCCTCCTTGAGTACGGTCACATCTACGGCTACGACGAATACACGCCCAACTACTTCCCCATCATCGAGAAGATCTGTTCCGCCATCAAGGCGAAATACCCCGAAGTCCCCATCTCCACCACCTGCTACGACGCCAGCTTCGCCACCGCGTCCTGCCTGAAGTCCATCGACATCTTCACCCCGCTGACCCCGCGCTTCGCCCCGGAGATGGTCGCCAAGAGCCGCGCCGAGGGGCACAAGGTGTGGTGGTATATCTGCATCGGTCCAAGCCATCCCTACGCCAACTGGTTCATCGAATACCCCGCCATCGAGGCACGCCTCCTGATGGGGGCAATGACCGCCAAATACCGTCCCGAGGGCTTCCTCTACTACGCCCTCACCCGCTGGCCGCAAAACCGCGCTCCCATCGACGGCGGTCCCTACACCAACTGGAATCCCGCCAGCTACGAGACCGCCAATGGCGACGGCTCGCTCTTCTGCGCAGGTCCCGATGGCCTGCTGGGAACCATCCGCTCCGAAAACTTCCGCGACGGCATTGAGGACTACTGCTACGTCCTGGAGCTGGAGAAACGCCTCGCCACCATGGCCGACACCGCAGAGCCGGAGATCCTTGCCGAGGCCAAGGCCGCTCTTGAGGTCCCCGCCGAGCTGGTGACCACCCTAGACGAGTACTCCCGTGACCCCGCCGCCTTGCGGGCCTGGCGACATCGCCTCCTCCAAGCCATCGACACCCTGAAGTAACGGGGAATTTTCGGCACTCCGGGTGAATTTTCCTTCGCCCGGAGATTACCTGTGTAAAATCTGCGCTATATTAGGGAAAGGTTTCTTTTCCCATAACTCAAACCGAGGAATCTCCACCATGAAAAAACTTCTCTCCTCTCTGATGGTTCTCCTGGCAACCACGCTCTTTGTCCAGGCCGACCGCATTACCCTTTCTGACGGCTCGGTCATCAACGGCACGCTGAAAAGCGTCGCAGACGGCAAAGCCGTCATCGCCACGGACTTCGCTGGTGACATCACCGTCGCCACCGACAAGATTGCCGCATTGAACACCACCGCGCCGGTTCAGGTCGCCACGGCGGACGGCAACAAGTTGTCTGGCGCGATTGAGACTCCGGAAGGCGGCGCTCCGCAGATGGCGGCGGTGGCGTTGCCCCTAACCAGCGTCAAATACCTCTGGACGGATGGCATGGAAGATCCCACCCTGCCTCAGCCCCGCAAATGGGATGCCGAATTCTATGTTGACATCGCTGGCAAGACCGGCGGCAACACCGAGAAATTCAATGGCACGGTCGGCGTCACCGCGAACCTGGTTGGTCCAGACGACCGCCTGAAACTCTACGCCAGCACCACCTACGAGCGGCAGGACAGCGTGACCAGCACCAAGAAAAGCATCGGCGGCGCAGACTTCGAACGCAAGATCGCGGGCACCGAGAACACCTGGTATGTTCGCGCCGAACTTGAGCACCACACTACCAATGGCCTGAAGCTCCGCGAGGAACTTGCCATCGGTTATGGCTACTACATCCTGGACTGGGAGCACACCAAGCTCCGCGCCCGCGTCGGTGCCGTCGGTCGTTGCCGCAAGTATGTGGACAACACCCACAATGATGACTTCGCCGTTGAGGCGGCCATTCACTTCGAGCAGGACATCCAGGAGTGGGGCAAGTGGGTCACCGACCTGACCTACCAGCCGTCCACGGAACGCCTGGACGACTATCGCATCCTCCACGAGTCCTCGCTGGACATCCCGATTCTCTTCGGCAAGCCGCTGTCTCTGCGCGTGGGCATCTCCAACGAGTACAACAGCAAGGTGAACTCCGGCGTCGAGGGCTTGGAGACCAACTACTTCGCCAAGCTGGTTTACAAGTTCAAGTAATGCAGCTTTTCAGCGCTTAAAATCCCGAGCTTCGGCGGAACCGGCAGTGCCCAAGCGGGAACTGCCGGTTCTTTCTACCGCACGAATGAAGGTTT
>JAFYIW010000134.1 GCA_017538465.1 Victivallales bacterium | reverse complement strand
CCTCTAACCTCGGACCTCTGACCTCTAGACTTTAAACTTTGAAAAGTGGGTGAATACTCTCGTCAACCTGTGAAGGGACTGCAGTTTGACCTGCTGGACCTGGCCCCCGAGGGCAAAACCCTCGAGGGCGATTTGGAGTGTGCAGAGTTCGACCTGAACGAACTGCTTCGGCGTACCTTTACGGCCCCCATCCACTACCAGTTGAAACTCACGCCCATCAATGGCGGACACGACCTTCTGGTGCAGGGGACGCTTTCCAGTCGGCTCACGGTAATCTGCGACCGCTGTGACGAGCCATTTGACTGGAAACTCACCGTTCCGGAAATCTGCCACGAATACGAGAATGCCTTTGGTACCACCGTGGACCTCACGGATGACTTGCGAGAGGATATATTAATATCTTTTCCGCAACAGTTTCTCTGCCGGGAGGATTGCCAGGGGCTCTGTCCGCAATGCGGCAAGAACCTGAACTTAGGTCCCTGCGACTGTCCCGAGACCACCGAGGATTCTGCTGAAGAATTCCCTGCGGAGGAAAGTCCCTGGAGTGGGCTTGACCGGCTGCGCCTCCCTTGACGACATTTAAATAATTAACCATAACATCCTAACCTCAAATAAGATAAGGAGTTAACCATGGCCGTTCAACAAAGCAAAGTCAGCAAGATGCGGGTCCGTCAGCGCAAGGCTGCGAACCGCTACAAGGGCGTCCAGCCCACCACCTGCGTCAACTGCGGTGCGCCGTGTTTGCCGCACCGTGTCTGCAAGGCTTGTGGGTACTACGACGGCAAGCAAGTCGTGCAGGTCAAGGCCCCCAAGAAAGACTAACCGCCCTTGTCTCCAGGCGTCGGCGAATGGCGCCTGGGGCATTTGACTCGTCGTTGGCGCATGAGCACGCCCGACATATCCATTGCTGTTGATGTCATGGGTGGCGACTATGCCCCCGATGCCATCATGGATGGTGTCGCCGAGGCCTTTGAGCGTTTTGGCGACACTTACAAGTTATTATTGGTCGGAAACCAGACACGGATTCGGGAGAATCTGCAGCGTCTGGGGCTTTCCGAGGATGACGCGCGTATGGAAATCATCCATGCGGATGAAGTCATCGGGATGGACGAGCATCCGGTCAAGGCGATTCGGGAGAAACGCAGGAGTTCCATCAATGTCGCGATGGATCTCGTGAAGAACGGTCAGGCCCAAGGCGTCTTCAGTGCCGGCAGCACCGGCGCGGCCGTGGGTTCCGCCTTTTTGAAATGGCGGATGCTGCCTGGGCTGGCGCGTCCGGGTCTGGCCACCCTGCTTCCCAAAGAGACCGGGGGGCATTGGGTGTTGATGGACTCCGGCGCCACCGTGGACTGTACGCCGACCTATTTGGCGCAATTTGCGGTGATGGGGGATCTCTACGCCCGAAATATGCTCCATCAAAAGAATCCCACCATCGGACTGTTGTCGAACGGCACGGAAGTCGGCAAGGGCAATCGTCAGACCCAGGATGCCTTCCGGTTTATCCGTGAGCTTCCCGGCATCAACTTTGTGGGGAACGTCGAGGGGCATGACCTCTTCAAGGAGGATTTGGATGTCGTGATCTGCGACGGTTTTGTGGGAAACATCGTCCTGAAGACCAGTGAGCAACTGGCCCGGAGCCTTTCCAAGATGATCAAGGACTCCATCATGTCCAAACTGCAGTGGAAAGTCGGCGGAATGCTCTGCAAAGGCGCCTTCGGCGCGGTGAAGCAGGCCACCGACGCCTCGGAGATTGGCGGGGTTCCGCTACTGGGCGTGAATGGCTGCTGCATCATCGGGCACGGCAACTCCAATGGCCACGCAGCCGCCAATGGCATCCATGCGGTCGGTGAGTTCATCACCAGCCGCATCAACGAGAAAATTGTGGCGCAAGTTCACGAGTGCGCATTGGATGGAATGGCCTAAGAAGGCCCCTGTCATCAAAATCTTATGACAAGACTCGGTTTGCTTTTTGCCGGGCAAGGCGCCCAGCATCCCGGCATGGGGGCGCAACTCTACGAGAGTTCTCCCGCCGCACGGAAAATCTACGACCAGGCGGACGCCATCCTCTCCTGGCCGATTTCCCGGCTCTGCTTCGAAGGCCCGCAGGAAGACCTGACCGCTTGCGCACACTGCCAGCCCGCCATTTACATCACCTCGCTGGCCGCGTGGGCCGCCCGCAGTGAAGCGCCGCAAGCCGACGAGACGCCTGCCATCGCCGGAGGACTTTCCCTTGGTGAACTGGCGGCTCTCACGGTGGCGGGGGCCTTTGATTTTGAGACCGGCCTGAAGGCCGTCGCCGAACGCGGGCGGCTGATGGACGAATTATGCCGGCGCACCCATGGCGCGATGGCGGCCATCCTGGGCGGCGAGCCATCTCGTGTGGCTCAAGTCGCTGAGGCGCATGGTATTGACGTGGCCAACTACAATTGCCCCGGACAGTTGATATTAAGCGGCGAGGCGGAATTGGTGAAGGCCGCCTGTGAAGAACTCGTGCCTGAAGTGATGAAGATTGTCCATCTGGAGGTCGCAGGCGCATACCATTCACGCCTGATGCGGCCGGCGGGCGAGGCCTTCCGGGCATTTCTGGAAAACCTCCCCATGCGGAAGCCGTCATTGCCACTGGTCCACAATGTCACGGGGGAATTGGCCGTACCGGAGCCAGCCGCCCTGCGAGAACGTCTGACCGAGCAAATCTACTCGCCGGTTCGCTGGGAAGAATGCTGTCGTGCCATCATGCAACAGTGCGACAAGCTGCTGGAACTGGGACCAGGCCAGGTCCTGACTGGTCTGGCCCGCCGCATCGACCGCCGTTTCCCCGCCGAGACAACGAACCTGTAGATGAGGAATGAGGAATGAGGAATGGCAGGTTTTGCACCGGTGCCTCCGGCACCGAGAGGAATGAGGAATGAGGAATGGCGGGGATGCGGAGGCGGCAGCCCCGTAGAATTGTGTACAACCAGAGGGATTTTATGCAAAGCAGACTTCTTGAAAACAAAACCGCATTGGTCACTGGTGGAACCCGTGGAATCGGCCATGCCATTGCGGGAACCTTCCTGCGCGAAGGCGCACGTGTCGCCATTCTGGGAACCTCGACGGACAAGGCGATCGCCGCCGCGTTGAAGCTCGCCCAGGAGGCGGGCGTCTCCATTGAGCAGGTCACTGGCTTTGGCGTGGACGTGAAGGACACCGCCGCCGTCGCCACCACCATCGACAGCGTGGTTGCGCTCTTCGGCGGAAAGCTGGACATCCTCGTGAACAACGCCGGCATCACCCGTGACAACCTGGTGCTGCGGCTGGACGAGGCGGAATGGGACACCGTGCTGGACACCAACCTCAAGGGTGTCTTCAACTGCATCCGCGCCGCCATCCGCCCGATGATCCGCGCTCGCGGCGGCCGCATCATCAACATCTCCTCCGTGGTGGGCCTGCTCGGGAACCCCGGCCAGGCGAACTACACCGCCGCCAAAGCCGGCGTGCTGGGCCTCACCAAGACCGTCGCCCGCGAACTGGCCTCCCGGAACATCCTGGTCAACGCCATTGCTCCGGGCTTCGTGGACACCGACATGACCGCCGTCCTGACGCCTGAATACCGCCAGAAGCTCACCGAGCAGATTCCGCTGGGGCGCATCGCCAGCCCGCAGGAAATCGCCGAAGTCGCGCTCTTCCTGGCCGGTCCAGGCGCCAGCTACATCACCGGACAGTGCCTCTCCGTGGACGGCGGAATGCACATGTAACCACCCGTTTCAAATGGCCGAAGGAACCGCCCGTACTCTCGGGGCAATACCCGCCACGCCAACTTGCAATTTTTCCCAAAGGGGTTATAGTAAGGAAATTTCCTTTTGTGCACGGCGTCTGTCCGCTGAGCATCATCGCGATGACGGCCGGTGCGCGTTGTCCCCTTTTCACATACCACCAACCCAATAGGAGTCAACAACATGGCAGACATCCAGAACATCACGGAAACCGTCAAAGCCATCATCGTCAAGCAACTTGCCGTCAATGCGGATCAAGTCACTCCCGAAGCCCGTTTCATTGAGGACCTCAATGCGGACTCGCTGGACACCGTTGAATTGGTCATGGAATTTGAGGAGACCTTTGACCTGCGCATCTCCGATGATGTCGTCGAGAACATGCTCACCGTCGGCGCCGCCATCGATTACATCGCCAAGAAACTGGACGAGAAAGCCGCCGCCGAAAACAAAGAGGCGTAATTTCCCCGTTTGCCGTCCAAGGGCCGACGCCCTGCCCCAATAAATCCGGAAAAGCCACACTTCCATTGTCTGGAAATGTGGCTTTTTTACTATGGAATCCGCGCAAATCATCTAGAGAAAGAGATAATATATATCTATATATAAGAAATTTTTACAATTAATCACCCCGTTGTTATGCCCGTCGTGAGACGAAATGGCACCAGGAGTCACGGAATGAAAGAAGAGCGCCGCATTGTCGTAACTGGTATGGGAGTCGTCTCCCCCGTGGGGAGCACTGTGGAAAGTGCCTGGGACAATCTGCTTGCGGGGCGTTCCGGCATTCGGCGCATTGGGAAATTCGCCGAGCGGGAGTATCGTTGTCAGATTGGCGGCGAGGTATCGGGGCTGGACATGGACAAATACGTGTCCCCAAAGGATCAGCAGCGGCTGGATCCCTTCTGCCATTATGCGTTGGCGGCGGCTCAGCAGGCGATGGACTCCGCCGGACTGCAGCCGGGGACTGACATTCCACCGGAGCGCATTGGCGCATTGGTCTCGTCTGGCATTGGCGGACTCCAGACCTGCACCCTGCAATCCCAGCGGCTTGAAAACTTGGGGCAGCGCATGGTGTCCCCGCTCACCGTTCCGCAGATCATCGCCAACATGGCGGCGGGGCACATCGCCATCCGCTTTCATCTGCAGGGACCGAATTTCGGGCTGGTCTCGGCGTGTGCCACGGGCCTTCATGCCATTGGCGAGGCGGCCTGGATTATCCGCCGCGGCGATGCCGACGCCATGCTGGCGGGCGGCGCCGAGAACAGCGTGATTGCATTGGCGCAGGCCGCCTTCGGGGCAATGCGCGCACTGACCGGCTCCCACAATGACGACCCGGAGCACGCCTCCCGCCCCTTTGACGCCACCCGTGATGGCTTTGTGCCAGGCAGCGGCGCCGGGGTGTTGCTCCTGGAGGAACTGACGCATGCCCGCAGACGTGGCGCGACGATCCTCGCGGAAGTCTCGGGCTATGGGGCCACCTGCGATGCCCATCATATTACCGCGCCAATCGAGGACGGCTCCGGTGCCGCCCGCGCCATTCAAGTCGCCCTGAATCATGCCGGACTCTCCCCCGAGGCGATTGGCTACGTGAATGCGCACGGCACCTCGACGCCTCTGAATGACCTGGTCGAGACCCGCGCATTGAAGTTGGCTCTGGGCGAGCATGCCTATCACACTGCCATCTCCAGCACCAAGTCGATGACGGGCCACATGCTGGGGGCGGCCGGCGGCTTCGAGTCCGTGGTCTGCATTCTGGCACTGAGGAACGGCGTCGCGCCCGGAACCATGAACCTGGCCACTCCTGACCCGAATTGCGACCTGGACTACCTGCCCAACGCCGCGCGGGAACTTCCAGACCTGCGCCACGCCCTGAAGCTGAACATGGGCTTTGGCGGACACAATGCCGCCGTGGTGTTTTCCCGGTTTGAAGACTAATCCCACTCTTTCCAGCAATGAACTATCAGTTTCAAGACAAAGGCGAACGCCAGGCGACGCTGCGAAAACTCCATCGTCTGGTGGTGAAGGTGGGATCGAATCTGGTGCGTGAAAACCCCGCCCGGCGCACCCGCGAGCTGGTTCGCCAATTGGCCGGGCTGCGAGAACGCGGCATCGAGGTCATTCTGGTGACCTCCGGCGCCATCCCGCTGGGCATGTCCATTCTGGAGCGCGCCGCACGCCCCAAGGACATGGCAAAGGTGCAGGCAATGGCCGCCCTGGGACAGTGCTATCTGATGCGCCACTACGAGAACGCCTGCGAAGAACACGGCTTCCATTGCGCACAGCTGCTGCTGACCGCCGCCGACTTGCAGAACCGCGACCGCAATCTCCACGTCACCGCCTGTCTGCGCGCGTTGCTGGACGAGGGCGTCCTCCCCGTCATCAATGAAAATGACTCCGTCTCGGTGGAGCAAATCAAAATCGGCGACAACGACACGCTGGCCGCCATGCTGGCCACGATGCTCGACGCCGACTTGACGGTGCTGCTGACCACCATCGACGGCTTCCATGAAAGCGGCGTGGACGGCACGCTCGGCCAGCGCATCAGCGTCATCCGCGAACTGGATGACCGGCTTCTGGCGATGGCGGGCTCCACGGACGGGAATCCCTACTCCACGGGGGGAATGATCACCAAACTCCACGCCGCCTCCATCTGCACCACCGGCGGCCATGCCCTGGCCATCGTGGATGGCCACGACTTCACCGAACTGGAACGATTCCTGAATGGGGAGGACTGCGGCACGCTCTTCCTGCAACCCAATCTCCTTCATCCGATGCGCTCCTGGCAGCGTTTCCTGGCGTTCTTCTCCGAACCCGCCGGCACGCTCATTCTGGACGCCGGGGCCGCCGACGCGGTCACCAACCGCAACAAGAGTCTTCTCCCGGGCGGAATCCTGGGTTCCAACGGCACCTTCCGGAAGGGAGACACCGTGCGTCTGGTCGGTCCCGAGCGCACGGAAATCGCGCGCGGCGTGGTGAATTTCTCGTACGAGGAACTGGCGCGCATCTGCGGGGCAAAGACCACGGAGCTGGCCGCCCGGCTGGGACACCCCGTGGAAAACACCGAGGTCGTTCACAAAGATTACCTGGTGATCATCAAATAGCCCAACCGCCGCCCCCCGGCGGACACGCCTTTCCTAGCACCGCGCGGAGGCGCGGATGCCAAACCTGCCATTCCTCATTCCTCATTATTAAAATATGGAACTGCTTTCCCCTGCTGGAAATCTTGAGACCGCGATGGCGGCCTTCGAATATGGCGCGGATGCCGTCTATGTCGGCCTCAAGCAATTCTCCGCCCGAGCGGACGCCGAGAACTTCTCGCCCGAAGACCTCGAGGTGCTGATGGGACTGGCGCATGACAACCAAGAGTGGCCACGGAAGGTCTATGTTGCCGTCAACACGCTGCTGCGTCAGGAAGAGCTCCCGCGGTTGCTGCCGATTCTGCATCACTTGCGCGACCAGGCGGTGGACGGCGTCATCGTGCAGGATTTTTCCACCGCGCATCTGATACGGCAATACTACCCCGAACTTCCCCTGCATGCCTCTACCCAAATGGCCATCCACAATGCCGCCGGCATGGAGGTCTGCCGCGATTTGGGATTCAGCCGCGTGATTGCCGCACGTGAACTTACCTTGGATGAAATCGCGCAAATGGCCGCCATTCCCAACATCGAATTGGAAGTCTTCATCCATGGCGCGCTCTGCTATGCCTACAGCGGACTATGCCTGCTTTCCAGCGTCCTGCGCGACCACAGCGGAAACCGCGGCGAATGCAGCTATGTCTGCCGGAACAGCTGGACCGTCCGCGAGCAGGGCCGAGTTGTGGCGGAGAACTGCAGCCTGATGTCAATGAAGGATCTGGCGTTGACCGACATGGTCGGCGCACTCAAGAAACTCAAGATCGCCTCGGTGAAGATCGAAGGGCGCAAAAAGACTCCGCTCTACGTCGCGGCGGTAACCAACTACTACCGGAATCTCATTGACGGCACTTTCGAACCCGGCGAACGCCAGCAGTGCGAACAGGACATCAAGACCATCTTCTCCCGTCCCTGGACCAAGTT
>JAFYIW010000133.1 GCA_017538465.1 Victivallales bacterium | reverse complement strand
TTGGATTTGCTTGAAGCTGTGTTCCCCACAAGGGTGCCTAATGAAGGCTTTTCAGCCGCGAAGCGGCGAGCGCACGGAGTGCGCAACCATGCGTAACCGCCTGCAAGCGCCCGTGAGGACGCGCAGCTGGCGGGGAGGCAGCAACAACCCCTGCGCCCGAAAAGGGCGCCACAACATCCGGGCTGAAGACGAAAACAGGAGCCAGAATTGCCGCAGTCAGGTGCCCTCTTGGGGAACACAGCCTTGCTTAAAGCATCGCCTTTGGAGGAATTCAACATGAACCAATTCATCACCAATCGTGAAATCTACACCAAGGTCATCTGCGGACTTGTGCCCCAGACAAAGAAACGTCTCTGGATCGCCACGGCGGACATCAAGGACATGTACGTCGAGGTCTCCGGTGAACGCGAGATGATTCCCTTTCTGGGAGTGCTGGACCGGCTGCTGGCACGTGGCGTGGACGTCCGGTTCATCCACGCCAAGGAACCGGGTCCCAATTTCCGGCAGGACTTCGACCGCTATCCACGACTGTGGAGCCAGCTGGAGCGCGTGCTTTGTCCGCGAGTCCACTTCAAGTGCATCATCGCCGATGGGACGAAGGCCTACTTCGGCAGCGCGAATCTGACAGGCGCGGGGCTGGGTGCCAAAAGCGACACTCGCAGAAATTTCGAGAATGGCCTCCTCACCGACGAGCCGTCTCTGGTGGGACCGCTCTGCGAGCAGTTCGACGCCGTCTGGCGCGGGGCCTGCTGCGTCACTTGCGGGCGGAAGAAATTCTGCGGCGACGGCCCCGTGACGGGAAACTAGTGTTTCGTAACACTAGGTGGTAAAATATTGCATCGTGTGGTTATCCATTTACCGGCGATATATGTCCGAGGACGGGGTTTTGCATCGGTCCTCTGGGTGTGTAGGGTTGTTGGCATGGGCCTTGCTATTGAGACTTATCTTCGCAGTGTCGAAGAGTGCCCTGCTCCATGCGGGCAAAGTCAAATTCAACCAAACGATAGGAAAAAGCCAATGTCCAACATCACACAATGCAATCGCCAATGCTGTTTCACCTGTCAATTCTGGACGGGCGAGCGCAGAATCATCCAGAATGGCCGTCTTGTCGAGACGCCGTCAAACGAGTTCAAACCCTGCAATGCAGGGAAAGGAGCTCGTCTCGGAGTCGGGCATGGCTGTAGCTGCAAGGAATACCGTCGCTGGGTCAATCTGCCGTGAGTGACGACAAGTCGCTATCCCGTCAGTGATAGCTTCGGCAATGGGAATTATGTTTTCGAGCGACATAATTCCCTCTTTTTTGCTCCTTGATCTGTCAGCAATGCAAGAAAACAGCGGTTTCGTGTGTATCATAGGTAGGGAGCGAACTCAGGAGGTGAACTATGCCCGAGCAATGTCTGGAGTGCGGTGAAGAGTTTTCCGCAAAGGATTTCGAGTTTGTTTTTGAAGACCCGTCAGCCGTGCTGAAATGTCCGAAATGCCAGTCAGTGCTGTCACAGAAGATAGTTGAGGCGCTTCGTGAGGAATTTGAAAAACAGACGGTCGTCTGTCCCAACTGTGGTGTTCGCTCCTGGTTGGTTACAGTGGAATTTGATCTATGGCAACGAGGGTACTGCTGTCCCGCGTGTGGCGGGGCGTATTCCGAAGACTGCCAGGAACGCATTGGTGACATTAACAACACACAACATGGGAGGAAAACAATGGAAGAGTTCAAGTATTATCGTCTTCAATGTCGGCTCGCAGATGCGGAGCCGAAGAATTTCCACTCGCTGGAGAATGCCTACGAATTGCTCGTGGAGTTCTTCGATGAGAAGGTGAAATGCTGGTTTGCCGATGTTCCCCAGGGACCCTCGTCGGAGCCGCCCGCACTGGCGTGGATTCGCAAAAAGCTGAAGGAGTCCGGCAAGGTGGTGCTGGATATCCATGGCCGAGCTGACGAGCGGTTCTGCCTCTGCCTCTCCGAAGAAGTGGTGCACTTTGTGGACAGCGCGGGAAACCGCGCAGGACAGTCGAAGTCCGCTGCCCCCGCCATCGGCAAGCCGTGCAGTTATATCCCCAGTTGGACGGAGCTCTTCTCCTCGGCGGTCTGGCGTGAGCAGGCGAACCAGGCGGTTCCGCATCTGCCGTTGATGCTGGGCAGGTCGGATGATGCGGGCAAGGAGGTCGTCGTGAATCTGACGCAGCTGCCGCACTTGCTCATCGCGGGTGCGACTGGCAGTGGCAAGAGCTTGCTTGTCAAGCAGTTGATAAACTCGCTGGTGGAGGTCAACCCGCCCGAGCAGCTTCGGCTGGTGCTCTTCGATCCCAAATGCATCGAATTTGCTTTGTTCCGCCAGTTGCCGCATCTGCTGGCACCAGTCATCAACGAGCCCGAGAAGATGGGCCGTGCGCTGAAGTGGCTGTTCGAAGAGATGAACTGCCGCTATCGGCTGCTGGCGGCGACCCCGGCCAAAAATCTCCAGGAGTACAATGCCTTGGAGAAGGTCACGAAGCTGCCTTATATCGTGGTGGTTCTGGATGAATTCGCCGACCTGGCGTGTTACTGCGCGCAGGAGTTTGAGCGGGCGTTGATGCCTTTGGCGGCGAAGTCCCGGGCGGCCGGCATCCACCTCATCATAAGCACGCAGCGTCCTGACCCAAAAGTGATTACTGGCGGCATCTTGGCGAATTTCCCATGTCGCGTTGCGATGCAAGTAACGGACGAGCGATGCTCCAAGCTACTGCTGGACTGCGCGGGGGCGGAGACGCTTCAGGGCAAAGGCGACATGCTCTTCCGGGGAAGCGATGGTTCTCTTCAGCGCATCCAAGCCGGATATGAACCGTATGATGAATTCACCGAGCGGATGTCACGACTTGAAGGTCCACAGAAATTCGATGAAAGCCTGCTTGACGCACTGAAATCAACTGGCGGGGAAAACGTCTAAAGGAACAGCTTTGGGGAATTATATGCTTGGAGAGGTTCAGGTTTGTTCCGAGCGAGGCGAGTTGCCCCGCAGGGAGGGTGCCAGCGACAGGGACAAATCATACGAGCGCGAACCATCCCCGTTGTTTCGACGGGACCGTATTACGCATAAACGTCAAAAATTGGGGAATTATATCGTTAACTTGCTTTGTTGGCGGAGTATCCTTGGAGAAGAACAGGCCACAGTCATGAGGGTGCGGAGCGGGGCTGTTCCCGTTGACGTGCCGCCACCTTCGACATTCGGGACACGACTGCGGCGGCCGTCATGCCTCATGGCAAGTTAACGGTATGATTCCCCTGATTTTGGCGGGAATTTTGTCTTTTCAGGACACGGGTTCTACACTTCCAAATGGCAGGACTCTGTATTAAGGTGCTTTGTGTTGAAAAAAAGCTCGTTTTAGGCACAAAAAACATCCATCGGCGGAGGGCCAGCAGGCGGGGATTTACGGACAATTGGT
>JAFYIW010000018.1 GCA_017538465.1 Victivallales bacterium | reverse complement strand
TGCACCGTCCGCCAATGAATTGGCGGGACGGTGCACTGCTCGTCCCGCTGGTTGCCTTCGCGCCCGTGCTCTGCGGACTAAGCGGGCTTGTCCACACCACCGAATGGGCCTACGCCACCAAATGGCTTCTGCATTTCTACACCATCGCCTGCTTCTCCTTCGGTCTCTGGTGGGCCAGTCGAAAGGACGCAAAGTTGCTCCAATGGGCCTTCACCTCCCTCGCCATCGGAGCGTTCTTCTCTGCCTTTGACGGCTGGCAACAGCATTTCGGCGGACTGGAGCGCGAATTGCAGATGCAACTGGAGAATGCCCGCGACACCGGTCAGGAACTCTCGGAGCAGATGCTGCTGAAATTTCAGCAGACGCGTTCCTACGGCCACTTTAGCGACCCCAACATCTATGCCGCGCAATTGCTTCTGACTTGTCCGCTTCTACTGGTGCTGCTCGACCGGACGGGACGACGGTGCAGCTCGCCCAAACTGGCACGATCGCTCCTGACCGGCGCGGGCGCGGTGCTTTTCCTCGGCGCGCTCATCTTCAGCGGAAGCCGCGGCGCCTTCATTGGCCTGGCAGGAGGATTGGCAGTGTTCTGCTGGGTGCGATGGGGAAAACGGCTTTCGCGTAAGGGTGCCATCCTGCTGACCACGCTGGTCATCCTAGGCGCCCTGGCCGGCGGGGTCGCCATCAGCGTGCTTTCCCAACGCAAACTGGAAACGGCCTCTGTCCGCCTCGAATACTACCATACCGCCTCGCGCATCTTCGCGCGCTTTCCCGTCTTCGGCGCTGGTCTGGGCGAGTTCTTTCCATGGCATATCCGTCTGAAGGGCTGGCAATTGGACGAGGCACGAGACCCCCATTCGCTTTTCTTCGCGCAGCTCTCCCAATGCGGACTCTTCGGCCTCCTGGACGCATTGCTGCGCCTCGGCTTGCCCCTCCTGCTTGCGCTCGGCCTGCTACGCAAACACCGCAACGGCGACTCCACGCAAGTCGCCGCCGTCCTGGCCGCCTGGTCCGCCTGGAACATCCACGCCTTGCTCCAATTCAATGACCTGGTCATTTCGACCGCCACCATCGCCGGCGCAATTGGCCTTTTCGCCCTGGACACGCCCGCCAACACGTCATCCGGAACCCAGCCAGCCTCCGCAACGCGGCGCAATCTGCGCTTGCTGCCAAGCGCCCTGCTCCTGCTTCTGGCGCTTGGCGCCATCTGGCCCCTCCACCGGATGGCCACCGAAAGGAAACTCCAGCAGATTAGCGACCACACGATGTCCAGGGATGTGCCGTCCAGCATCCTATATGACGAACTGAAGGACGGCATGGCGCAGGCCCCAGACGAGGTGTATCTTGCCAAGCGCCTCACCGACATCGCCATGCACAACCAGGACTACTCCATCGCTCAGGAGGCCAGCGACGAACTCATTCGGCGCGCCCCGCATCGTTCGACCTCCTGGCTGAGGCGGTGGCAGCTTTTGACGCTCACCGACGCCCCCGAAAGCGACCGTCAGGCCGCGCTGGAAAACGCAATCCTGTGGTATCCCACTTCGCCAAACCTCTGGTTCCAGGTCGCCATCGCAAAACTGAATCTCTCCAGGGAACTCTTTCTGCAGTTCCTATTCACCGACGCACACTTTGATCATCGCGACGGCAACGGCGTCATCATCGCCTATAAACTTCCCAAACTGCCAGCCGCCTGGCATCTCGACGACCTCCAGAATCGCCTGAATCAACTCGCCCTGACCACGCCAGATGGCTTCCAACTGAAATTCCAAGAGGAAAGATGACCACCGGGACAGCCGGGACCACCGGGACAGCCGGGACCACCAGACTTTAACCTCTAACCTTTAACCTCTAACCTTAATAAAGAATGCAAGGCCTAGCAATCATTCTTTCCGGTCCCAGCGGGGTGGGCAAATCCACCATCGTTCGCCAGGCAGGCGCGCAACTGAAGAACTGGTGCTTCTCGGTCTCCTGCACCACCCGTGCGCCACGCCCAGGCGAAGTGGATGGGCGCGACTACCACTTCTACACCAAGGAGCGCTTCGAGCAGGACATCGCCGCGGGCAGTTTTCTGGAGTGGGCCGAGGTACATGGGAACTACTACGGGACGCTCCGACACCCCGTCCAGGAGACCATCCAGACCGGCGGTCTGATGATTCTGGACATTGACGTGCAGGGCGCACGCCAGATTCGTGCCGCCATCGCGGATTCCCCCACCGAGCCATCCTTCGTCACCGTATTCATCGCCCCGCCCTCCCTGGCCGAGCTGGAACGCCGTCTGCGCGGACGCCAGACCGAGACTGAGGAGTCCATCCAGAAACGCCTCAAGAACGCCCGCACGGAACTGGCCGCCATGGGCGAATATGAGTTCTGCGTGGTCAACGACAAGCTTGAGCAGGCCGCCGAGGACTTCCTCGCCATCGTCAAAGCCGCCCGCTGCCGCACTGCCTTACTGCACACCAATCCTTTGCTTTAGCATTTCGTTCTTCCCAACCACTAAAAAACATGGATGCCTTAAAAAGTCACCGGCTTCAGGACTGCACTTTTCCTGAAGTAGCCGAATATCTCAAGAGCAATCAGACCATTATCCTGCCATACGCCTTAAGCGAGCAGCATGGCGCACATCTGCCTCTGGATGTCGACATCCGCAATGCGGACTTCATCAGCGCCAAGCTGGCCGACCGGCTGGATTGCCTAATCGCGCCAACCCTGAATTACACCTTCTCTGGAGGCATGATGCCTGGCACCATCAATGTCAAGCCCAATACCTTCAGCAACCTCATGGGCGAAATCATAGAATCTCTGCATGTGCAGGGTTTCCGCAATTTCATCATCATTCCCGGTCACGGCGGCAGTGAAAGCCTTCTGCATCTCAAGGAATCCCTTCGTATCCTTAAATGGCTCAATCCGGCTCTTCAGGATGCGTTGATTCTCCTTGCCCAAATCTGGGATTTCTCGCCGACCTGGACCCGTCTCTTTGATGAACGGGATTACCACGCCGCCTGGGCAGAGACCTCCCTGATGCTCCATTGGTGCCCCGAGGTCGTCCGCAAAGATCGCATTCAGCTTGACGCCCCGGAGGTCGCGGAACGCCTGCGCGAAGATCCAGACAGCTACCAGCTGCGGGAGAGTTTCACCGACCTCAAGCAGGAAATCATCCAGACCAGTCAGCGCCCCGACGTCAGAATTGGCGTGATGGGCTTCCCCGAACGCGCCACCGCCGAGCTTGGCGCCCGGATAGAACAGGAATTTCTGGACAATGCCGCTCCGGCCATCCAAAATGCCATCGCCGCCGCCGACCAAGCCCGCCAAACAGGCTCGCGCATCGTCCACGGCAATGGCGACAGGATGAAAATCCGCGCAGTGTAGTCCCGTCCATTCACGCATTGTTCCTTTCATTTCAGCCCGCCCTCGATGTTTTTTGACTTGACCCATGACTTCAGCCTAGAGGATGCCTTCCACATTGCGGAACATCGCGTGCATCTCAAGTCCGCCGGAACAGAATACACGGGAGTGAAATACCTCTATACGGTGCCAGGCATGGCCTCCAGTTATCTGGACCTCCCCGGACATATTGCGGAAACCGACGACGGGAGACGTGGCGACAGCATCCCGGCGAACCTCTTTTACCGGATGCCCGCGAAGGTGCTGCGTCTTCATCGCCAAAGCGGTGATGGTGCAGTCACGGCGGATGACCTGCTGAAGTCGGCCAATGGCGATTTCCAGGCCCCCTGCATCATCGTAAATGCCCTGGGCGACCTGAATCCCCGAGACATCGATGAGCGAAGTGTATATCTGACTTTTGATGCCTTGGAATTCCTCCAGGCCCACGGATGCCGTCTGCTCGTTTCTGACATCTTCGAAAGTCAACGTCTGGACGGGGTGTTCCTGTGGCTTTTCCGACATGGCATCAGCACTGTCTGCGAACCCATCAACCTTGGCAGGCTTCCCCTGGACCTCCCCGTGTGCTTCAGCGCCATCTTCCCTCCCCTGCCAGCCACCCAGCTCCCTTGCCGCATCTTCGCGGAAACCGAAGAGAGGAAATCCCACAATGTTAAATCAAGCGCAACTTGTTGAAAAGCTTCACGAACTTGGCCTCAAATCAGGTGACAAGGTCATTCTGCACTCCTCGACAGTCAGCCTGGGGGAGGTCGAAGGCGGCCCCAAGGCCGTACTGGATGCTTTTCTAGAAGTGCTGGGAGACAATGGCACGCTCGCGGTGCCGATTTTCGGCAAATTGGGCGTGCTCACCGACTTGGTCCGCAACCACCCGCACGCGGTGCATAGTCCCTGTCCTGTGGGAACCATTGCCGCCATTGGCGCGGACGCAGAAGCCCTGTGCCGTGACCACTGGGCGGCCGAAACCGCGCACGGCATCGGCACCCCCTTCCATCGTCTTGCCGAAATGGGCGGTTTCGTCTGTCTCCTTGGCGTCGACCAGGACCGCAACACCATGCTTCACGGCATTGAGGCGATGCTCCAGCTCCCATACCTGAACTCAACCACCCGCACCTTCACTCTGCCGGATGGACGGGAAATCACCAAGGAATTCAAATTCTATCCCGGCCCCCACCGTGATTTCATCGGACTGGACCATCGCCTCCGCGAGGCCGGCGCACTCAGGCAATTGCGCATCGGCAATGCTGAAGTGCGCCTGATGCCCGCCTCGAAAATCTGGGAGCTGGGCATGAAATGGGGACGTCAGGACTCCGCATTTGTCCTCTGCGACAACCCCGCCTGCGCCGACTGTGTGCGCCAACGCGCAGCCATCGCCAGCGCCTCCTATGCCAAAGAGTCATTCCGTCTGGCAATGTCCAGCCGTCTGGCAGGACGTTACATTCCCGAAATGATTGAGAATCTCCAGGCGACTGGCGTCCATGCAGTGGAGCTGGATTATATCCAGGGCAAAAGCGCCGCGCAATATTCCGGGGAAAAGTTATCCCGTTTCGCGCAAGAGCTTCAATACGCCGGAATCAGCGTGAACTCCCTGCGGACGGAGTATATGCCCTCCGACCCTGCCCTCCTCCTGGAGAATCTGAGAAACGCGGGCATTTCCACGCTGGTCCTGCCATTGACGGATGGCGCGGACAAGTTCCAGGAGCTTGCCAAGGACTCCAAGGTCATTCTGGAATTCTCCAATGTGGCGCTGGGGGGCGCGGCCTTCTCCGCCTGGCAGAAACAGTTGGCCCCCAAAAATCTGGTGCGATTCAATCCAGTCCATTTCGTCCTGGCAGGCGAGATGCCCTTCCTTCGCTCCTATGGCGCGGGGCGATTCATCCGCACAATGGGCTCCCTGGACATCAATGATGCATTGTGGGATGGCATCCCGACGCGTCTCGCCCAAGGGAATGCCGAAATCAAGGAACTGGTCTCCATCGTGCGCTGCCGCAACTTCACGGGAACCCTCGTGCTGGGCGGAGGAGCCCCCTGTGCAGTCGCGGCCCGTGAATTCTGCCAGGACTTCCAGAATCTTCTGGCGAATATTTGAATGCGCATCGAATCCGCCTGGAGTCTTCCGCAGGCTTATTCAAGGCGGTTTGGCGCGGCAAACAACGTGATTCAAAGAGACGCCTCTTTGAAAAATCGCCTCAAAACGCGGTGCCCTTGCCGACTCAAAACCGTTTCCGGCTTCAGCAGTCGGCACTGTCCGGAACACGCCCCGGATCCCGAACCACCCCCGCCGCCAGCCGCTGCCGCAATGCCTCATAGAGCATCACCGCCGTGGCCGTGGCCACATTCAGGGAATCGGCTGCGCCAAGCATGGGCAATCGCACCACCAACTCCGCCTGCTCCAGCCAGGGACGCGTCAAGCCATATTGCTCCGCACCGACCACAATGGCCACCGGCTCGGCCAAATTCACTTCCGTATAGAGCGTGTCCACATGCGGCGAAGTCGCCAGAATGCGGATGCCGCGGGATTTCAGCCAAGGGATGGTCTCCGCCGTGGTGGCCTCCGCGACGGGCAACGTGAAAAGGTTCCCCGTACTGGCGCGCACCACATTGGGATTGTAGAGGTCGGTCCTGGAGTCGCACAGCACCAAGCCATCCACTTTCACGGCATCCGACGAACGCATCATCGTCCCCAGATTTCCGGGCTTTTCGATTTGCTCGGCAATCAGCAGAAGCGGACATGGCGAAAGCTGCAGGCTCTCCAGCGTGCGGTGGCGCTGTGGCCCAACTCCAAGCAGCCCCTCGGGACGGTCACGGTAGGCCATCTTGGCAAAGGCATTCGGCGACACCCGAATCAGCCGCGTGCCCCGGAGACGCAACTGCTCCAGCAATGCCTCCTCATGCTGTTGTCCAGGAAAGAGCTCCGGACACACAAACACCTCGTCAAGAGGATAGCCTCCAGCCAACGCGCGGACCAATGCGCGGTAGCCTTCCGCCAGCACCACCTGGCTTTCATCACGGTCGGGACGGTCGCGCCAACGCACGACCTGCTTGACCTTTGGATTCTGGACACTGGAGATTTCTTCGTGAAACTGCATCATCTTTTCGTCATGTCCTCGACAAGAGTTCGGCAACCATGAACCAAACTTTCCGACGAAGGCTATATTGAGGCCTGTACTCTTTCCCGTGCCGTATAGGGAGGATTATGGCCCATCGCCGTCTTCCCGATAATGTAAGCCACCGGAGCAAATCGACACATGGACTCGTTGATTAAACGCCTAAAAGTCGCCATTCCGCTTATCGTCATCACCGTGCTGGCCTTTTTCCTGCCCGGCATTGCCGGAAAACTCGCCTTCACGGCCTTGGCTCTCGGCCTGGTTCTGCCCACCGTGCACGAGGCGTGCACTCTGCTGGCCATTCCCGGCAAGACCGGCTATAAGCCAACACTTATGGCAATGCTCGCCGTGATCATCATCGCACCGCTGTTTTGCTCCGAATGTCTCCCCGTGCCTCTGTTGCTTTTCGACTTCAGTGTGCTCTTCCTGGGATTCCTGACCGGGTGCTTTCTGCTGTTCCATAACGGAACTTCCAGCGAAGAGGTCATCCATTTCTCCAAATTCACGTTGGTCGAGGTTTTGCTCTGTGGCTGCCTGGCGCCGTTGCCTAACCTTTTCCACTATCCCGAGAACGGTCCATCCCTGTTGTTTTTTCTGGTCCTGACCACCAAGCTAGGGGACATTGGTGCATACGCCGTGGGATCATACACTGCCAAAAGGCCTTGTGGCAATCACAAACTGGCCCCCTCCATCAGTCCCCAAAAGAGCTGGGAGGGTCTCGTCGGTGGAGTGGCATGCTCTTTCCTAGGGGCTTTGCTCTGCTATGCAGTCGCTCATAACCGCCTGGAACCTCTAAACGTCTGGGCAGCCATGCTCCTGGGAATACTGGCCGGAACAGTCGGCCTGGTCGGCGACCTGGTCGAATCCGCCATCAAACGCTCTGCCAATGCAAAGGACTCCGGGCATGTGCCTGGACTTGGCGGCGTCTTTGACATCTTCGACAGCCTGCTGTTCATGGGCCCCATCTTCTACGCGGCATTGCTCATCTGCTCCAGATAACAGAGGTAACAGAATAACAGACTTCCCATGGGCAGAACTCTCCATAACATCGCCGTCTATTGCGGCGCGACCATGCCCCCCGACAAAGTCTATCAAGACGCCGCTCGCGACCTGGGCGTCTGCCTGGCGCGGCACCAAATCGGGCTGGTCTATGGCGGAACCAGCGAGGGAACCATGCGCCTGGTCGCGGAAGCCGCACTAGGCGCTGGGGGACGTGTCACAGGAGTCTTTCCGGACAACCTGCCCCCCGAATGGCTGCAGCCTGGGCTGACAGAAGTCATCCGCACACATGGTCTGGCCGAGCGAAAAGCCGCCATGCTGGAACGTGCGGATGCCCTGATCGCCTTGCCTGGCTCCTATGGCACCTGGGATGAGCTTTTCGATGCTTTGGCACTATTGAAAATCCCCACATCCACTTTGGCCAAAACCGCCGGCGTGCTGAATGTCGAAGGTTTTTATGATGATCTCCTGCGATTTATCGAACACAGCTTCCAGACCGGTTTCACCACCGAACGGCATCGTCATCTTCTGCGTTCTGCCGCCACCCCGGAGGCGCTGCTCCGAAAACTCCAGGAATGATTTCCACTTCCCATTCTACACGGCACCCCTCCTTCGCCACCATGCAAACACTGGCAACCTAACAGACGGTCATCCCGGTGTTCTTTCGAGCCATGCGTCCTCGGGATTCCATTGCGCCACCACCGACTGCGAATCCAAATCGTAAATCCCCTTTTCGGCTCGGAGCCATGCATAACCCATGATTTTTTCCGTATCTGGGCTTGCACATCTCATTTGAGAGGTTATTTTTAGAAGATTCAATTTCTTCTTTTCATCCATCCATCAGGAGAAAAAAATGTCCGACCAGCCTGCAGGCGCTCCCGCCCCCGAAGAAAAACCTACATTGAAAGTTTTGAAGCTTAAGCTAACTCCAGTCAGCGAGACGGCGGAAACGCCAGCAGCGCCCATGCCGACAATTCCTGCCAATACTTCAGGGGTGCCAGCCATGCCTTCCACTCCCACCACCCCTCTTTCGGTTCCGCCGCCCCCAGCAACTGCAGGATCGGAAACGCCGGCAGCGCCCGCGGAACCAGCACGGGTCACTCCAAAGTTTACCTTGAATCGGACTATTTTGTCACCAAAGCCGGTCGCGCCCGCGCCGGTCGCGCCT
>JAFYIW010000132.1 GCA_017538465.1 Victivallales bacterium | reverse complement strand
TCATGGGCATCGTCAAGATACTTCCAGCCGAAGTCGCCGGGCGCATCGCCGCCGGCGAGGTCATCGAGCGGCCGGCCTCCGTCATCAAGGAGCTGGTCGAGAACTCGATTGACGCTGGGGCCACGCGGATCCGTGTGGTCACGGAGCAGGGTGGCCAGAAGCTGATGCAGGTGGTGGACAATGGCAAGGGGATGGACCGCGAGGATGCGATACTGTGCCTCTCCGCACATGCCACCAGCAAGATTTCATCCGAGGGGGATGTCGGCCAAATCGTCACATTGGGATTTCGCGGGGAGGCATTGCCATCGATATCCAGCGTCTCGCGTTTTGAGATGCAGACGCGTCAGGCGGCGTCGCTCACGGGCACGGAGGTGATTGTCAATAACGGCATCATCCAGGATGTTCGGGATTGCGGCTGTGCCCCAGGCACCAGCATCAAAGTCGCCTGGCTTTTCGGCAATCTTCCCGCCCGACGGAAATTCCTCAAGGGACCTGCGACCGAAGACGAGCACATCCAGGAGATGATTCTGCTGTTGGCGCTCTCGCGGCCGGACATCGCCTTCGAACTGGTCCAGAACGGCCGTTCGGTCATCCGCGTGCCCGCCTCGCCCGACTTGGCTCAACGCATTGAACTGCTCCTGGGCAAAGACGCCTTTGCCGCAATGCTCCCCGTGGACTACGCCGAGGACGGCATCCAGGTGCGTGGGTTCATCAGCAAGCCCGGCTTCACCCGCAGCAACCGCCGCGACCAGCGCGTGGTGATCAACGGACGCGCCGCCTCGGCGGAGACGGTCTTCTTCGCCATCCGCGAGGCGTATGACTCGCTGGTGATGAAGGGACGCTACCCAGGCGTGGTGCTCTATATCGATCTCCCGGCTGACCGCGTGGACGTGAAGGTGCATCCCGCCAAGCGCGAGGTGCGCTTTCGAGAGCCAATGCAGGTGGCCAGAGTCGTCGGCACGGCGTTGCGCGGGGCGCTGCGCAATCTCGCAGGGCTGGAGGTATTGCCAGGGAATGGCGATATGGCGAATCCTTTTGGCGACCCATCCACTGAGAACGAAGTGCCAACGCTGACCGACACCACGCCGCAGGAGCCCAACCCCGTGCCGCCCCCGTCGCCTGTAGTTCCCGCACCGGTGGCCTTTACGCCAATTCAGAGTCCGCTTCCTTTGATGCCTGAGGGAATCCAGCCTCCTATCCATCCTGAGGCGCCTGCTCCGAAAACCCACGAGCCGGAGTTGGCAAAAGCGACGCCGCAATCCGAGGAGTTGCCCAATGGCATTCGGCTTCTCGGCGCGTTGCGCCCAGGGTATCTTCTGGCCGAGGGGCGAGACGGGCTGATTGTGGTGAATGTCCGCGCGGCTTCCCAGCGCATCCTCTTCGAACGCATGTTGGCCAACCTGAAGCAGAAGAAGGTCAGCCAGCAGCCATTGCTGATTCCCGTGACCATCAATCTGGCGTTGGACGAGGCGCGGCTGCTTGCCCGGCAGCTGGAACAGTTCGCGGCATTGGGATATGCCATTGAGGAATTCGGCGGAAACGCCTTCGTGATTACCGCCGTGCCCGCAAATCTCCAGACAAGCGATTTGGGTACGGCGATGCGGGACATCCTCAGCGACTTGCGGCGGGACTCCGTGACCAATCGCCAGAGCGCCATGCATCTGGCGCAGACCGCCAGCCGCCATGCCGTGCGCGTGAAGCAGGAACTCTCACCTCTAGAGCAGCAGGCGCTCGTGCGGGATCTGATGCAGTGCGAGATGCCTTACACCGACGCCGCCGGTCTGCCCACCATGGTCCACATCACCTACTCCGAGTTGCAGAAGCGCTTCAAGACCTGAGATGCAGAGGAAGGCAAGGCACATCTTAGTTCTGACGGTCCTTTGGGCGTTGCTGTTGATGGGGATGCGGGCGTGCGAGAACAACCCGTGGCCGCACGGGATGGCTGGAAGCAACACCTTCTTCACCAGTTACAGTGCACAGATCAAGAGCCTGGATCCCGCGACGGCGAACTACGTCCATGAGTCGGCGGTGATGGATAATGTCCTGGACGCGCCGCTGTGCTACGATTACCTGGCGCGGCCGTATCGGCTGCTGCCCGCCTTGCTGGAGGAGCTTCCGGAGGCGAAGTACTTTGATTCGGCGGGCAATGTCTTGGCGGAGGATGCTCCGGTGGAGGAAGTCGCCCGTGTGGAGTATCTGCTGAAAGTCAAGCCGGGCATCCGTTTCCAGCCGCATCCGTGCTTTGCAGATAATGCGCAGCCGTTGGTGAAAGAACCCCGCCGCCCGATGGACTTCGGGCCGTCGGGCGCCCGCGAGTTGACCGCCCGGGATTTCAAGACGGGCTTCGTGCGGCTTTGCGACCCGCGGCTGGCATCGTCGGTCTTCTCGACTTTCAAGGGGTTTGTCGCGGGGATGGAGGAGACCTCGCGGGCCGTCGCCGCGGCGGTGGCGGAGGCGGATGAACGTCGGCTGGCTGACGGCGAGGGCAGGGCGGATTTGGAGGCGCGTCCAAGCGTTCCGGACTATGGCTCGATTCCCTGTGCGGGCTGCGAGGTGGTTGACGACCATACGGTGCGTTTCACGCTCTCCCGCAAATATCCGCAGTTCCGCTACTGGCTGGCGATGCATTACCTGGCGCCGGTGCCCCAGGAGGCGTTGGAGTTCTACCACCGCCCGGATGCCGTCGCGGCGGGGCTCTCGTTTGCGCGATGGCCGGTGGGAACGGGGGCATTCATGCTGGAGGAGTGCGACCCGAATTCCCGGATTGTGCTGGTGCGGAATCCCAATTACCGCGAGGAGTACTATCCCTCGGAGGGCGGCGAGGAAGACCGCGCAAATGGACGGCTGGAGGACGCCGGGAGGCGTCTGCCGTTCCTGGACCGAGTGGTCTTCAACTACGAGCGCGAGTCCATCCCCAACTGGCTGAAGTTCCAGCAAGGATATTATGATTGCTCGGGGATTCCCAATGACATGTTCGACAACGCGGTGGCGATGAATCCCGGCAATGGCGAACTCGCGCTTTCCCAGGCGATGGAGGCCCGCGGCATGCGACTTATCCGGCAAGTCCCGCCAATCAGCTACTACTTCGCCTTCAACATGATGGATCCCGTGGTCGGGGGGCTGGAGCCGGAGAAACGCGCATTGCGGCAGGCGCTCTCGATGGTGCTGGACATCGACGAATACGTGACCATCTTCAAAAATGGCAATGGCGTTCCCGCTCAAGGGATTATCCCGCCTGGCGTCTTTGGATACGACAATGACCGCGAACACTACAACCAGGTGCTCAATGTCTGGGACGAAAAGGCCGCCGCTCCGCGTCGGCGAAGCCTGGATGAGGCTCGGCGGCTCATGGTTCAGGCGGGTTATCCCGGCGGAATCGATCCCAAGACTGGCGAGGCGCTGGTGATCCATCTGGATCATGCGGCCGCTGGACTGCCCGACTTCAAGAACCGCTTCCAATGGCTGGCGCGGCGTTTTGCGCTGCTCGGCGTGGTGCTGGAGGAGCGCTCCAGCGACCTCAACCGCAATCGCGAACGCATCGACAAGGGGGACTGGCAATTCCTTTTCGAGCGCGGATGGGTCGCGGATTATCCGGACCCCGAGAATTTCCTCTTCCTGTTTGTGGGGGAAAATGGCCGGGTGAAAAGCGGCGGACGTGGCTTCAATTACACCAATTACGAGAATCCGGCATTCGATGCCGTGTTCCGGCAGCTGGAGACGATGCCGGAGTGCGAGGAGCGCCTTGCGCTGATTCGCCAGGCCGAGGAGATTCTGAGCGAGGACGCGCCGAAGTGCTGGGGCTACCATCCCGTGAATGTCACGTTGATTCATCACTGGCTGCACAACTACCTGCCGCCCACCATCTGCTACGACAATCTCAAATACCTGCGGGTGGATGGAGCAGAGCGTGCAAATGCCCAACGTGAATGGAATCGTCCGCGACGCTGGCCCATCCTGGCCATCGCCGCATTGGGAACGCTCGTGTGGCTGGGGATGGCTGTTTCTAGGAAGCGGTTGTAAAAAATCATAATAACTAATTTGATAGTTAAGTGTTTAGATACATAGTAAAACGAATCTTCTACATGCTGCCCATCCTGCTGGGCGTCAACCTGCTGGTCTTTGCGATGTTCTTTGTGGTGAATTCGCCGGATGACATGGCGCGGCAGTTCCTTGGGGAACGCAACTCGACGCCAGAGCAGATTGAGCGCTGGAAGGCCTCGCGGGGATATGACCTGCCATTGTTCTGGAACGGCGAGGCCGGAGGCATTTCCTGCGTGTCAAAGACCATCTTCTTCCAGAAGAGCATGGCGATGTTCTGGGGCGGCTTCGGCAACACGGACCACACCGGCCAGCCGATTGGGCGGGAGTTGCGTCGTCGGGTGGGGCCGTCCTTCGCGCTGGCGCTGCCGATCTTCCTGGGGACGTTGCTGGCGAATATTGTCCTTGGCATGGTTCAGGCGAATGCTCTGGGCAGCCGGGTGGACCGCATCGGGCAGTTTGCCAGTGTGGTGCTGATGAGCGTCTCGACGCTCATTCTAATCATCTTCGGACAATACATCGCGGCTGTCCAGTTGCGGCTGTGCCCGGTCTCCGGTTTTGAGCCTGGCTGGGGGATGGTCAAATTCCTGGTCCTGCCGGCCATTGTGGGCATTGTGGCTGGGCTGGGTTCCGGCACGCGACTTTACCGAACGTTTTTCCTGGAACAGATTTCCCAGGACTTCGTGCGGACCGCACGCGCCAAGGGGTTGCCCGAAAGGCAGGTGCTCTTCAAGCATGTGCTCAAGAATGCGCTGGTGCCCATCCTCACCAACATCCCCATTTACCTCCTGATGCTCTTTACGGGAAACCTCCTGCTGGAGAAGTTCTTCAACCTGCCTGGACTCGGCGGCTATACCATCGACGCCATCGCCGCCCAGGACTTCGCCATCGTACGGGCGATGGTCTTCCTCGGCGCGGTCATCTACGTTGTGGGCTTGCTCTTGGCAGACATCGCCTACTGCATCGTGGACCCCAGAATCAAATTCTGAGGTTAGAGGTTAGAGGTTAAAGGTTAAAGGTTAAAGGTTAAAGTTCTTGATTCCCGGAAGTCCCGGAAGTCCCGGTGGTCCCAGAGGTCTCGGAGGCCTGAGGTCTGAGACCAGAGACTAGAGTCCAGACTGGCAGGACCAGAGACCTGAGGTCTTGGAGGTTAGAGATTAAATCACTTTGGACTTTAAACTTGCTGAAAAAGGGAGATGAGTTGGACTTGTCAAAATCTGATTGTGCTGGCCTTGCTCCTGCTGGGAGTGTGGCTCTTTACTGCCATGCGCCGGCGGGAATACTGGCGTCTGGCCGGGCGTGAGATTCTTGCCCGCAAGAGCGCGGTGGTCTCCGGGGCGATTCTGGCGGCCTACCTGCTCATCGCCGTGCTGGACTCGGTGGGCTGGCGCAATGCCGAGCGCGACCCGGAGACGGGCGAGGTCCGTCGCAATCCTCAGACGGGCGAGGTGGTCTATGACAAGGGAGCATCGGTGCTCGACCGTTTGTTGCGGCCGCTGGCCAACCGTCAGGAGCTCTACTACTCCGCGCCCCTGGCAAAAGAAGCCTATATCTACGAGACGCAGGAGGGCGAGGACGGCACGGTGCGCCGCGCACACCCCGCGCTGCAGCATCCCCGCACGCACCTGCTGGGCACCGACCGCATCGGCAATGACGTGCTGCTGCTTTCGCTCAAGAGCATCCGCACCGGAATCATCATCGGGCTCTTGACCACGCTCATCGCCATTCCCTTTGCGCTGCTGATGGGCATTCTCGCGGGCTACTTCGGCGGATGGCTGGATGATCTCATTCAAGATGTCTATACCG
>JAFYIW010000002.1 GCA_017538465.1 Victivallales bacterium | reverse complement strand
ATGCCACCGAGGTCTTCCAGGGCGACTGGTGGAAAGCGGCGAAGTTCTATCGCGCCTGGGCCGCCGAGAATGCCTCTTGGCTGCGAAACGGGCTGATCCGAGACAACCCGGACTACCCCAAGGACATCCAGGAGATCTGCTACTGGTATCAGACTTGGGCAGACGGGCCGCAGATGCGGGAGAAATTGTCCAAATATGTCCAGACTTGTCCGGTCAAGCATGGCATGCATTGGTATCGCTGGCACGAAATAGCGTTTGACACGCATTATCCGGAGTACAACCCGGCGAAGCCAGGCGTGCCGGAGGTGACTGCGGAGGCGGTGGCGCGTGGTCAGGTGGTGATGCCGTATATCAATGGCCACATCTGGGACCAGGACATCCCGTCGTTTGCCAGCGAGGGCATCCAGGGGGCATGTCTGGACCCGAAGGGCGAGCCGTATCTGGAAATCTACCCGTCGAAGGCGCGTCAGGCTCCGATGTGTCCCGCCACGGAGATTTGGCAGAAGAAGATTCTGGAGGTCTGCAAGTGGCTTATCGACGACATCCACGTGAACGCAATCTACTTGGACCAGATTGGCGCGCATCGGCCGGACTTCTGCTACAATCCTGCTCATAGTCATCCGCTGGGCGGCGGGCACTACTGGGTGTCGGGCTACCGCGAGATGCTCACGGCCATCAACGACTACGCGAAGGCGGCGGGCAAGCCGCTCTTCCTGACTACGGAAAACACCGCCGACCCCTACATGGACAACGTCCACGGCTTCCTGACCTGGACGGAACGGGTGGAGGATTCCGTGCCGCTGTTGCCGGCGATCTACTCCGGCTACACCTACTACTTTGCCTGCCCTGCCGCTCCGCAGGATACCTTGCTGGCCTTCCGGATGTCGCAGGGGCATGACTTTCTGCTGGGCGTGCAGTTCGGCTGGAACTCGGACTTCCTTCAGGGCGAGAAGTACGCGGAGTACTGGTCCTACGAGATGGAGTTGGCGAAACTGCGCGCCGTCACGCTGGATTTCCTGTCACGCGGCGAGCTGATGGGCGAGATTCATCCGAAGAACCGTCTGCCGACGGTGACGGACACGTGGCACTGGCATGTCAACAGGGGTGCCAAGTCCCGTGAGGTCACCTTGCCGGTGGTCGAGGGCGCCTGGTGGCAGGACGGGAAGGGCGACCTCTGCGTCTATCTAGTCAACTACAGCGACCAGGTGCAGGTCTTCGAGTACGACTTGCCGAAACGCGGGGCGGAGAAGGTGTTGCTTACGCATGTGACGGTGGATGGGCGCACGCCGTTGGCCGTGGTGGCGGATGGCAGTGGCTGGCGAGCATATCTGCGGCCGCGCGAAGTAGTGGCGGTGGAAATACAACCCGCGCCCCAAGCCGTGGGCACAGAACCCCATCCCGAGGCTTTCGCCTCGGGCACAGAACCCCATCCCGAGGCTTTCGCCTCGGGCACAGAACCCTATCCCGCGCAAGAATGCGCGGGTACGGAACTAGTGGTGAATCCGCAGGTGCCGCTGGTGGCTGGCGAGGTGCCACAAACGACTTTCCGATGGATGGCTGGCGGCGAGGTTCCGGAGGGGCTGGCGGTCGAGGTGGCCGGACGGGAATTCCGCTTCGACCATGAAACTCGAAGTGCCGTAGTGGAATTGCCCCGGGGCGCGGACCAGGAACTCTTCGAGGCGAAAGTCACGTCTTCCGGAAAGGATGGCGCGGTGGTCATTCCGCTTCAGCTGGTGAAGCAACCTGCCTTGGAGACCGAGGTGCGGTTGCCAGAGCGCGTCTTCCAGGGGACCCCGTTCTCCTGCGAGGTGACGGTGACCAGTCATTCCGCCACTGCACAGGACGCGGAGGTGCTGCTCCAATTGCCGAAGGGCTGGACGAGAAAGGACGGGGAGGGGCTGCTCCGCTTCGCCGAGGTGCCCTCTCGGGAGAAACGCACGATGACCGTGACTTGCGTGGCGGACGAGACAGCCACGGCGGATACGGCGGAGGTCATCGCCCTGGTTGTCCAGGGAAAGACCTCTGCGACGACGACAGTCCTGCCGCCGCGCGCCTCCTACCGGGCGCGGAAGGCCGCGGGAATCACGGTGGACGGCGACCTCGCCGATTGGGGCGACGCCGATGCCGTCCGGCTGGGCGCGGCCACGCCCGTCGCCGTCAAATACGCGAAACACCCCTACGGAGGAGACGCGGACCTCTTCTGCGAGGTGCGTTTCGCCTGGGACGAGGAGTTCCTCTATGTCGCGGCGCAGGTGCGGGACGACTGCCATGTGAATCCGGTCCGCAATCCGGATGTCTGGAAAGGCGACGCGATCCAGTTCGCCTTGCGCGAGGGCGGTCCGGCCGAGCGTGCATCCGATCCGGCGGTGCTTCAGGAGTTCGCGGTGGGCGTGGATGCGGTCGGGGCCTTCGTGCAGACCTGGAACAACCAGGGCCAGTTCAGCGCGTTGGCGAAGGCGGCTTCCGCGAAGGCCGCGACCCCGGCCAGGCGCAAGAAGCTGTACAACGAGGACCTGGACAAGAAGCGCAAGAACACCAAGGCGAAGGACGAGGTACTTGACGT
>JAFYIW010000017.1 GCA_017538465.1 Victivallales bacterium | reverse complement strand
TTATAAAGACGAAGAGCGGCGAGGGCGGACGCCTCTTCGGCTCCATCACGTCGAAGGACATATGCGACGCGCTCATGGAGCAGCACGGCATCGCGCTCGACAAGAAGAAAGTGGAGCTCGACAGCCCGATAAAGCAGGCCGGAGAGCACGTGGTGGAAGCGAAGCTCTATCACGACGTTACGGCCCGCCTCCGCGTGGACGTACAGGCGGAGTGACGGCCGGCGACATCACCGGACCATAAACGAAACAGGAGAGAAAAAATGGCAGAGAGGATACCGCCGCACAACGAAGACGCGGAAATCGCCGTACTGGGCTCCATGCTGATTGACGCCGACGCGGCGGCCATCGGGCTGGCACGGCTGAATTTCGAGGGGGCATTCTATCGTCCCGCCCATCAAATCATCTTTGACGCGATGGTGGCCCTCAATCCCAAGGGCGAAGCCGGCATCGACCTGGTCGTGCTGGGCGAGTACCTGCAGAAAAACCACCTGCTTGCCCAGATCGGCGGCGTGAACTATCTGCAGACGCTCATGGACAAGGTTCCGACCTCGGTCAACATCGAGCACTATGCGGAAATCGTCAAGCAGAACGCCGTCCTGCGCCGCATCATCGCGACCTGCTCCGACGCGGTGCTCAAATGCTATGACTCGGACGGCGACGTGGAGACGCTTCTCGACCTGGTCGAGAAAGAGGTTCTGGAAGTCAGCCAGATGAATCAGGCGCGGGACTTCCAGCGCATCGAACCATTGGTCGATGAGGCGCTGAACTACATCCGGGATCTGCTCACCAAAGCCGCCGATGTCCAGGGACTGCCCACCGGCTACGAAACCCTCGACCACGCCATGACCGGCGGCCTGAAGCCCGGAATGCTCTTCATTCTGGCCGCCCGCCCCTCCATCGGCAAGACCGCGTTGGCCCTGAACATGGCCGCCAACATCGCCCTGCGGGGCGACGGCAAGACGCCAATCGGGATTTTCTCCCTGGAAATGTCTTCCCAGCAGCTCACGCTTCGGCTCATCTCCGCGCAATCGCGCGTGAACATCAACCGCTGGGCATACGAGAACAACCCTCCCAAAGGCGACATCATCGCCGTCCGCGAGGCGTGCAGTCAGCTGCGCAACGCCAACATCCTCATTGACGACACGGGCGCCATCGACATTCTGGAACTGCGCGCCAAGGCGCGCCGAATGGCGGAGCAACACCACATCCAGGCGCTCTTCATTGACTATCTGCAGCTCATCACCACCAGCGCCACCAACAGCCAGAGCAACCGTGAAAACGAAGTCGCCCGCATCTCGGGCGCGTTGAAAGGCCTGGCCAAAGAACTCAACATCCCGATTGTCTGCCTGGCGCAGGTCAACCGGAAAGCCGAGGAAGGCGACGGCAAGCCCAAGCTCAGCCATCTGCGTGAGTCCGGCGCCATCGAGCAGGACACCGACGTGGTCGCGATGCTACACCGGAAGCGCGAAGAGCAGTTCAACCGCAATGAAAACTCCTCCGAGGGCGTCGAGGCCGAACTCATCATCGCCAAAAACCGCAGCGGACGCACCTGCACCCAAATGCTCACCTTCTTTCCGCAATACACCCGTTTCGACGCACGCGCCGAAAGCGTGGATGAAAGTGACGTCCTGGGACATCCTGCACACAACTGACCGCGGATGCCGACACGCGCGGTGACTTTATCTGCCTAGACCTCCACGTGCACATTCAGATTTCTCCACCCACCATCGCTAGAAAAACACCATGGACAAAGAAAACACCCTTTATCTGGAACTGAAAGACGGCCGTGTGGTCATCGAGATGCTTCCCGCCGCCGCGCCGAAACACGTGGCCCGCATCAAAGAGCTGGTCCGCCAAGGCTTTTATGACGGCATTGTCTTCCACCGCGTGATCGACGGCTTCATGGCCCAGACCGGCGATCCGACCGGCACCGGCATGGGCGGCAGCGGCAAGAAGCTCCCCGCCGAGTTCAACGCCTTCCCGCATGTGCGCGGAACGGTCTCCATGGCCCGCGCAATGGACCCGAACTCCGCGGACAGCCAATTCTTCATCTGTTTTGACGACGCGCGTTTCCTAGACCGGCAATACACCGTCTGGGGCAAAGTCACCAGCGGGATGGAGTTCGTGGACAAGATCAAGAAAGGCGACGCGCGAGCGAACGGCACCGTCGTCAACCCGGACCGCATCATCAGGATGCAGGTCGCCGCGGATGTCCAGGAATAGCCTGAAGTCCATTCCCTTCCGATGAAAAAGGGGCTGCCGCAACCGACGAGGTTTTGCGGCAGCCCCTTTTCTTGCGTGTTCCCGCTATGCCTTTCTGGGCATCCAGACGCAGAGGCGGTTGCGCAGGTCATACTGGTTGCCCGCCGATGCATAGTCGCACACGGTCGTGCCGTCCTTGAACTGGTATGCGAGGAAGATGTCCTTCGGTGCCATGACCACCTTTCCTCCGACAGGCTGGAACGGCTCATCCACCTTTCCCAGCCGGGAGTCCTGGGCCAGCACCAGCGGCCCACGCTGCAGGGCGAAACGTTTCGAGCCGTCAAAGGCGTCGATCACCTGCATCGCCATGTCAAACTGCACTTCCACGCGGTCGCCATTCTTCCAGACGCGGTTCAGGCAGAGATATCCGGCCTGGACACCCTTCACCGGCTTGCCGTTCACGGCGACCGCCGTCCTGGCGCCGCTCCAGGCAGGGATTCGAAGACGAAGCTCGAACTTCTTAGGCGACGACATCGTGACCGCGAGGGCGACCTGCCCTTTCCGGGCATAGTCGCCGCG
Source organism: Victivallales bacterium (assembly GCA_017538465.1). GTDB lineage: Bacteria > Verrucomicrobiota > Lentisphaeria > Oligosphaerales > Oligosphaeraceae > RGIG1601. Next base: position 7,300 of record JAFYIW010000017.1, on the reverse strand, counting down.
GATGTCCAATTTGCAAACCGCCTGGTCGCCCAAAGCAATCCGGCACTGGCATTCCTCATAGAGGTTCACCGTGATGCCGGCGTCATGAGTCATCACGGCGATATAAGGCGCCAAGGCCAGTCCGGTCGGCCCCTGGGCCAGGCAGCAGTCCTCGCCGAAGCCAGGCAGCTGGTCGCCCGCCCGTTGCCGCCAGCCCTTGCCGGCCAGCGGATAGGGATTCAGATGCGACCACCACGAGCCATCCGGAGTCATCGCGCCGGCAATGCCGTTGTAAAGCGTCCGTTCGAGTTCATCGGCAATTTCGGCTTCGCCGGTGACGCTGAGCAGCTGCATGCAGAATTTCACCCAAGTCGCCGCGATGCAGGTCTCACCCATGCCGCCGACATTGTCGCGCAACTGCGTGTAGTGTCCGTTATACCAGTATTCTCCCCAGGTGTCTTTGGCGCCGGCCATGCCGGTCACGAAGATTTCGGTGTCCCGCACCGCCTTCCAGTAGGCACGCGCGGCTTTCAGACAACGGGGGTCGCCTGTCTCGCGGTAGAGTTCCAGGGCGCTGTCAAAACAGGAGGTCATTTCGTAGGCCTTGCCGTTCCCAATGTATTCCGGGGGAACGCCCTTGAGCGCCGCGTCATAGACATCGCCGCGGCTGGAGCAGCCGCTCTGGTAGATTTCCTTGGCGAACGCCAGCACCTTCGAATCACCGCTGAGGCGTGCGGTCTGCACCACCGCGCCCATGATGGAGCTGGCGGCCAGACCTTCATGCCATCCGAAGTCGCCTAAGGGCTTTCCGCTGGCCTTGACCTGCGCGGCCAAAGCCAGGATGTGGCGGCGCAGCGCCTCCACGACCTCCGGGCGCGCCTCGACCTCCAGGCAGTAGTCCGCCAGGCCGACGGCGACATATTTGCGTCCCCAGATATCCCAGTCCTGCGTCTGCTTGTCCACCGGGTAGCTGGAGATGCACCCCGTCTTGTCGGCGGCCTGGATGAGCTCCTCCACCGTCTCGTCCAGGGCCTTGCGCAGCGCGGCATCCCGGGTGGCGCGATACGTGTAGATGGCCCCGCGGATGATCTTCCCCCAGAACTCGCAGCGCCAGCGTCCGTCATCCTCCGTGCGGCTGAAGAACGGCTCGGTCAGATGCTTCCAGCGTATTTTCCGGAGTCGATTCTCCAGGCAAAGTGTCAGTTTTCTACCGAGGAATCCGCCAAAGCGCATCGCGCCGCTTCCAAGTGGCTTCAAGGCATCCGTTTTTTTCATGTCGTCTCCTGTTTCTTCATGTTGCCGCCGTCCCTTCCGCGCATCGCCAATCTCCGCAGGACCTCCAGCGGAATCACCAGGAAGGCCAGGAACAGGCACTTCATCCAAGTGACGGCGGAAAGCGGCGTCACCGCGAGTGCCTCGCCGCCGAAGGTCACAAAGACAAATTGCATCGCGAAGATCAGCGCCATCACCGCAAGGAAAGTCCAATTCCGCGTCATTCCCTCGAATGGATTAAGGTGCGCCGTCCTGGCGTTGAATCCATTCGCCGTGATTGCCATCATAAAAGTGGCAAAGAGTGCGGAGTGCAGATAATCCGCAGACGCATCCGCCGCACTGATGAACCTCCGCACGGCCGGCACGAACAGCACCGCCAGACAGATTACCGTGACATAGCACGCCTGCACGCCAATCTGCGCCAGCATGGTTCCCGTGATGATGCTCTGCCCCCGGGCGACCGGCTTCTCACGCATGTACTCCGCCAATGGCGGTTCGCTGCCGAAGGCCAGAGCGGCCAAGGTGTCCATTGCCAAATTGACCAGCAGCAGCTGAATGACCGTCATCACGACATTCACGCCGAAGACTGGCCCGATGGCGCAAATGAAAACCGCCGCGACATTCACCGTAAGCTGGAACACCAGGAATTTTCGGATGCACTTGAACATGGTCCGTCCATACAGGACAGCCTTTTCGATGGAGGCCAGATTATCATCCAGAATCGTAATCTCCCCCGCGGCCTTGGCGACCTCAGTGCCGCTGCCCATCGCGAACCCGACATCGGCTTTGCGCAAGGCCGGCGAGTCATTCACTCCATCCCCCGTCATGCCGACCACCAGATTGAGTTCCTGCGCAATGCGCACCAGCCGACTTTTATCCAATGGCAATGCGCGAGAGACCACCCGCAGACGCGGCAGCAGCTCCTTGAGGTCGTCGTCTGACAAACTCGCCATCTCCGATGAGGTCAAGGCGACCTCCTCCGACGTGGTCAGCAAACCGGCCTCGCGCGCAATCGCCAACGCCGTCTCCCTGCGGTCCCCCGTCACCATCACCATCTGAATGCCTGCCTGGCGGATTTCCTCTATGGCCTTCTTTGCCTCTTTGCGGACATTGTCCCGAATGCACAGAATGCCCACCAGCGTCAACGGAACATCCTCCAGCCCGCCTTCACATTTGGCCACGGCCAGCAAACGCATGGACCGCGCGGCCTGGGCATCGAGATATCTTCCAAGTCGCATGGCATCCTCCTCCGTCAGCGGGCGCCGGCTCCCCTCCGCATCCAGATAGGTTTTGCACCGTTCCAGAAGACGCTCCGGCGCCCCCTTCACAAAACACTCCACCGTCTTTCCCCGCCGCACCACGACACTGGAACTCTTCCGCACCGAATCGAATGGGCGCGCGGAAACCACTTCGTCACGGGAAAGCACCCCACCCAGTCCCTGCGCCAGGAGAAAGGCCAGCAAAGCCCGGTCGGTGCCATTTCCGCCAATCACGGCCTTGTCCTTTCCCATCATTGCGGAATTGTTAAGCCCGATGCCAATTCGCATCTCCTCCCGCAGAGCGGCCGGGAGTTCCGCGAACGACTGGCATCCTCCCTGGGTCGCCGTGGCCAGCTCCGCCACCGAGAGCCGTCCCTCGGTGATGGTGCCCGTCTTGTCACAGAACAGTATGCTCAAACTGCCGGAGGTCTCCAGACCATGGATCTTCCGTACCAGGACGTGGTCTTTCACCATCTTCAGGCTCTGCACCGCCTGCAGAATCGAGCTGAGCATGGGCAGGCCCTCCGGAACCGCACAGACGATGATCGTGACCGCCACTGTCACGGCATCCAGCACCAGCCTCACCCATCCGGCCCAATCCTGCGGCGTTTTTCCGGAAAAGACAGTGACGCCCAGTACAATCGCCAAGATGGCTCCTGCGCCGACATATCCGAATCGGGAAATCTGCCTGGCCAACCGCCCCAGCTTCACCTGCAGCGGGGTCTGCCGTGTCGCCTCCTGCGCTCCCAGCGCAGCCTGACCGAACTCCGTTTGGTCGCCCACGACCTTGACTTCCAGATATGCCTCGCCATTGCCGATCACCGTCCCGCGATAAAGATAGTATGGATCAAAGGTGTCCTTTGGATTATAGGCCACACCGGAAGGAAGCGCGTGCTTGACGGCCTCCTCGGACTCGCCGTTCAAGGCCGCCTGATCCACCTTCAGCTCCCCATCCAGCACAATGCCATCCGCGGGGATTTTATCCCCCGTCTGCAGAAAGACCACATCCCCGACCACGACATCGTCCTGCGGCACTTCCAGCAGCTGTGACTCCCGAACGACTTTGGCGGATGCGAGGGCGTTTTCCGCATGGCGCAGCAAGGCGGCCTTGCCTTCCTGCCGATGTTCGAAGAGTGCCGCCACGCCGTTGGCGATGAGGATGGCCGTCAGGATGCCAAACGGCTCATACCATGCGGCCTTTCCACAGAAAAAAAGCGCCGCCTGGACAAGCAGGGCAACCAGCAGAATCATGATCATCGGCTCCCGGAAACCCGCCAAAAACCTCACCAGCAAGGATTCCGGCGCCAGTTCCGTCAAGGCATTCGAGCCATGTCGCCGCCTACTTTCTTCGACTTGTTGGCTGGTCAATCCGGAGAATCTCATTTCATTCCTCTTCCAATATGCAATTCCCGATGCAGGACGTAAATCGCCATGCGATCGGACAAGTTAGGTACCTTAGTCTGGTTTTGCGGCTTTGCCATTGATTTCGGCAGAAAAGCGTCCAAGCCGCATTCCGGCGCCATTTCGCCGCAGGCCTGGCAGCTTCCACGACGAACGCGGGAAGAGTGCGGCATTGCCCTCTCAACCACCTAATAACAAGCCGATTGAGCCATTCATTGCCGTGCCCGTTCTCCAAAAATGCAAAAAAAAGTTCTTCTGGAGTGTTTTTTTGAAGTTATAAACCAGTTTGTCGCATTATATTAGGGAATTGTTCAAAAACAGGCGTCGAATGGAATCTCCGTTCCGTCGGCCGCCCACGTTTTGAAACGGTGTTGCCATCTCTTGTCCTATTTATTATAAATCAGGATTCCATAACCATGGACACAATGTTTTCGAGTGCATTGAATATCATGCTGGTCGGCATGGGTTTTGTCTTTGTCTTCCTAGGCATCCAGGTCATTATCACCCTCCTGGCGGCCAAACTCGGCGGGAAATATGCCTATCTGCTCCCTGAACCCGAGAAGAAAAAGCCCGCCGCCAAATCCACATCGAAAGCAGCCGACGACACGGAAGTCGCCGCCGTCATCGCCGCCGCCCTGAAGCAGGCCGGCAAACTTCCGCTGTAAGGCATTGGAGACAAGAATGCCTTCAGGCGCCTGGGCAATGCCTTTTCCTGCCTTGAAGACGGCCTCATGGCAGTGCGCGCCCCCAGCTCCCTTTCCACATCAGTCACAACCACCCACTTCTTAGGAGTTTCCACCTTCCATGAAAAAGATTCGCTTCCTGGACACCTCTTTCCGTGACGGCTTCCAGTCCGTCATCGGCGCCCGCGTCATCTCCAAGGACTTCATGCCCGCCCTCGAGGCCGCAGTCGAGGCCGGTTGGCGTCACCTGGAAGTCGGCGGCGGCGCCCGGTTCCAGAGTCCCTTCTTCTATTGCGGGGAGGATGCCTTCGAGATGATGGATGCCATCCGTGCGGCGGTCGGCCCCGAGGTCGAGCTTCAGACGCTGGCCCGCGGCGTGAACGTGGTGGGACTCTCCAGCCAGTCCAGCGACATCATCGACCTGCATGCGAAGATGTTCAAGAAGCACGGCATGACCACCATCCGTAATTTCGACGCACTCAATGACATCCGCAACATCAGCTATTCCGGCACCTGCATCCACAACGCCGGCCTGAAACATCAGACCACCATCACCATGATGGGTCTGCCGCCGAACATGGACACCGAGGCGCACACCCCGAAGTTCTATGCGCGGATCCTCAAGAACATCCTGGAGAGCGGGATGCCCTTCGACTCCCTCTGCTTCAAGGACGCCTCCGGCACCTGCCCGCCCGCCATCATCAGGGAGACGGTCAAGATTGCCCGCCAGATGCTTGACGCGGCCGGCAAGAAGGATTGCCCGATTGAGATGCACACCCACGACACCGGCGACCTGTCCGTGCAGTGCTACATGGCGGCCATCGAGGGCGGCGCCGAAATCATCGACCTGGCCATGCGCCCGATGTCCGGCGGCACCAGCCAGCCCGACATCCTCACGATGTGGCATGCCTTCAAGAACACGGACTACACCCTGGACATCGACCCGGAGAAGGTGATGAAGGTCGAGGACGTCTTCATCCAGTGCATGTCCAAATACATGATTCCGCCGGAGGCGATGACCACCAACCCGCTCATCACGCTGTGTCCCCTGCCCGGCGGCGCCCTGACCGCCAACACCCAGATGATGCGCGACAACAAGTGCCTGGACAAGTTCCCGGAGGTCGTCGCCGCCATGCGCGAAGTCGTCGAGAAAGGCGGCTTCGGCACCTCGGTCACCCCGGTTTCGCAGTTCTATTTCCAGCAGGCCTTTGCGAATGTGATGCAGGGAAAATGGAAGAAGATCACCCCCGGCTACGGCAAGATGGTGCTTGGCTACTTCGGCAAGACCCCCGCCGAGCCGGATCCGGAAGTGGTAAAGCTGGCCGCCGAACAGCTTAAGATGGAACCAACCACGGAAAACCCCCGTGACCTCAACGACAAGAATCCGAATCTCGGAGTCGCCCACGCCAAGAAAGTCCTGGAGGAGAATGGGCTGCCTGTCACCGACGAGAACATCTTCATCATCGCGACCTGCGACGAATCCTCCAACCCCAAGGGGCTGAAATTCCTGAAGGGCGAACGCCCGATTGGCGTGCGCTACGCCGAAACCAGCAAACCCGCCGCGGCTCCAGCCACCAGTGGCTCCTACACCGTGACGGTGAATGGCACGGCCTATCAAGTGGAGGCCACCGCCGGTTCCTTGAAGATCAATGGCAAGCCCTATGCCGTCGCCATCGGCGCCGCCGGCGCCACGCCTGCCACTCCAGCGGCTGCCCCCGCAGTTGGCGGCGCCGCCGTGGATGTCAAGACCCCGATGCCCGGCACGGTGATCCGCGTTTCGGTCTCAGTCGGCCAGGAAGTCAAGAAAGACCAGGAAATCATGGTCATCGAGGCCATGAAGATGGAACAGCCCATTGTGGCCCCAGCGGATGGCGTGGTCAAGGCAATCAACGTGAATGCCGGAGACGCACTTGATGCTGACCAAGTCGTGGCCCAGATTTAAGCAACCTTTAAATCGCATAGACACCATGAAAAAAGCCACCATGAGCATTTTGGCCGTATTGCTGTGCTGCGGTTTTTTCGCCTGGGCACAGGAACAGAATACGGCACCTGCGACGATTCTCGCGCCAGCGCCTGGCGGACAGGACAACGCCGTCACCCCAGCAATTCCTCCCCTCCCTGGCGCGGCCGGGGACGACGTCGCCGCGTCGCCTTTTTCCATACAGGAAGAGCAAGTCGGCACAATCCTCTACAAGACCAACGACGGCGTTTTCGCCTGCGAGCAGGATCCCGCCACCGGCATCATCACGGTCAAATATGTCTGGCCGAATCCGGCCGTGGTCTATCAGGCCACGCTTCAGGCGGGCAAGACCTACCGCCCCGGACGAACCATGGGCATCCTGAAAATCAAGGACACTTTCAGTCGTGATTTCCAGGGCAATACCCTTCAGCCTCGCAGCAAGCCGGAACTCAAGCTGGGCATCACCGCCACCGTCAAGAGACTCGGCGAGAAGTTCTCGATGGGGCAGGTGCTCCATCCCGGCGATGTGATTGCGGAGCTGGAGCCCAACGTGATCAGCCACGACTCCGTGACGCCTTCCCAAAGCGAGGATGTCTCCTTCCAGAAAATGCTTACCGGTCTCTGGCAATCCACCGGACTGAATGACTTCATCCAGATGACCAAGCTGGACTGGACGCTGGGCGTCGGACGCATCATCATGATTTTCATCGGGCTGGTGCTGCTCTACCTGGCCATCTTCCGCGGCT
>JAFYIW010000016.1 GCA_017538465.1 Victivallales bacterium | reverse complement strand
GAAGGCAAACAAAAAAGAGCCAAACCACCCCGAGGGAAAGTCCGGCTCTTCGCAACGCTGCCTGTTCCGGGAATTAGTGCAGGTTGAAGTATTCGATGACTTTGATGATGGAGACATCCACGCGGATTTCCTCCGGCAGAGGCTCGCGGGTGATGGTCACCTTGCACTTGTCGTTGGCGTCCTTCTCCAGGTAGGGCGGCAACTCAATGGTGCTGGACTTGGCAATCTGCGCGATCATCGGGGAGTGCTGTTCGTTGATGGTCAGCACATCACCGGCCTTCAGACGGCGGCTGGCGCGGTCGCAGACCTTGCCGTTGACCAGGACATGGCGGTGGGAGACAATCTGACGGGCCGCGAAGATGGTCGGGGCCAGGCCGCTGCGATAAACCGCACTGCACAGACGCATCTCGAGGTTGGCCAGCAGCTTGTCGCCGGGGTTGCCCAGGCCGTGCTTGGCGGTGCGATACATGAACAGCAGCTGATGGTCGGTCAGATAGTAGAACGTCTTGAGCTTCTGCTTTTCCAGCAGCATTTCGCCGTAGGTGGAGAGCTTGGCGCGGCGCTTGGTCGGGCCATGCTGGCCGGGGGGGTAGGCCTTGGCGGTAGAGGTCGCGTCGCTGCCACCACGGGTCTTGATGACGCGGCTGTTGGTCGGGCAATTCGGCATGCCCCACAGGCAGAAGCCGATACGACGGCACAGGGTGTGCTTGGCACCATGCGTGCCGCTCTGGTTGGTCTTGGACATTGGCTGTCTCCTATTCTCTCCGCGGCCTGACAGTTGTTCACGGGCGCCGCCTGTCATGGCAATCTGATTTCCGCTACCCGGACATCTGGCCCGGACGGAGGCGGCTGAACTGCGCGGAAAAGCCCCTTACTATAAGCCCAGGACGCCGTTTTGCAAACGGGACCGAGCGTTTTTGGGGGCGAAATGCCAATTGAGGCGCACGCGAGGCCAAGGGAAGTGCTGTTCCGACTGGTAAAACTCCCTGTCCGCGTCGCCTCTGCGGGCCTCTGCCCGTCTCCTGCTCCGCTTGCCGCGGGGGACGCTACTCTAGATATCTCCGAATATACTTCAGGCGCCGGGCGCGGGTCTCTGCCACGAATTCCATTTCGGAGGCGACCATTTCCTCCACGGTCATCTCCAGGGCGCGCCGATGGTCCAGGAAACGCTTGGCCAGCGAGGCCATGGAAGAGAGCTCGTGGAGGAAGTCCTCGCCTTGGATTTGGGCATATTCCGCGTCGGAGAGGTGCTGGCGCAGGAAGTCCTCGTGGAGGATCCGCGCCAGGTGACGATATCGGCGGGCGACCTCCATGCCCAGCATCGGGGCGCGGCGGTAGCTGGCATAGAAGATGGCGAGCTTGCGCACGACGACCTCGCGCTGCGCGACGGAGTCGAACTGCTGGCTGACCAGATCCAGCTCATTGCAGATGAGCGTGAAGGCGACCTGGTCGCCGAAGGTGAATTTGCGGATGGTCTCGACCGGCGTGCGGCCCTCCTTGAGGTCATACAGGAATGCCCGGCGGATGATCTTCTGGGCCAGCTCGTTGATTTGCTCCTCCCACTCGTTGAGTCCCTTGCCGATGATGCCAAGGAAAGCCATCGCGAGTTTCGCCGCGCCGTCCGGCTGACCGAGCAGATGGTCGGCCAGCATCAGGATGGGGACGTAGGTCGTGGCGAGGGCGTGCAGTTCGGAGCGCAGCGCCGTGTTGACCCACGCCTCCTCGTCCTGGGAGACATTGCGGTCCAGCTGGATGAAGCGCTCCACCCCTTCGCCGAAATTCTGGAGGGTGTTGGTGAGCCAGGCGAGCATGCGCTCGTCATCCATGCGTTCCCCTTCCACCATGAGTTTGAGATGGGCCAGGGAAAGAGTGCGCGGGCGGCCGACTTGTCTGGCCCAGCCGCGCAGGGCGATGCGTCCGAGGATGCGGTCGGAGAAGCGGGTGACCAGCGGCCAGTATTCAAGCAACGCGCTGTCGCCGCACCAGGTGACCAGCCAGGCGATTATGCGGGGGCTGAGGGAACGCGCTGTCGTGAGGACGCGCAGGAGATCGCGGATGACGTCGGGGGCGAGATTCCCCTGGTGGGCGTCCAGATAATTGGCCGTCCATTCCTCGAACTGCGCGGGGTCGAGGTTCCACAGCGCCTCGAAGCCGATGCCGAAGACGGTGTCCACCACCTCAATGCGACGCCGGAAGGAGTCCGCGGCATTGGAGAGCGGCTCGGGGATTTCGGCGCGGTTGAGGATTTTGCAATGGTCCAATGCGCCATAATCGGGGGTTGAATAGAGCACCAGCGCGGTGGAGAAGCTGCGGAGATTCGGGTCTTTCGGGAGGGTGGTGATTTCCCCGGCGGCGGCGAGCTGCCTGGCGGAGTGCTCCAAGGCGGCGAAATATTCCTTGAGGATGGCCTTGCCGACGCGTGCGGTGGGGGTCTCCTGATACAGCTCAATCAGATGCTCGACCTTCTGGGCGATCTCCCCAAAGCTCTCCGGCGGGCATTTTCGCGCGAGGGCGTTGATTTCACGCTGGGCAAGCACCGAGATGTCCGCATTGAGGTCCTCGAAGCGATCAAGGATGGCCAGCAATTGGGATTTGGCGTCAGATTTTGACATGGGACGGCTCGCCCGCTAGCGGGCGAGAACCAGGGACGGACGGACGTCCGCGTTCAGGACTTATGACCTTCAACCAACTCACCTTCCTGGCAGGACCGGGGATCGGGGGCCAGAGTCCAGGGACCAGGGACCAGAGACCAGGGACCAGAGACCTGAGACCAGAAACCTGAGACCAGAGGTAATGTGTG
>JAFYIW010000131.1 GCA_017538465.1 Victivallales bacterium | reverse complement strand
TAATGCCTACTATCAATCAACTGATTCGTAAAGGCCGCACGGACAAGCCGCGCAAGAGCCGCGTGCGTGCATTGGCGCACTGCCCGCAGCGTCGCGGCGTGTGCATGCTGGTCACCACCCGTACCCCCAAAAAGCCGAATTCGGCCATGCGCAAGATCTGCCGTGTCCGTCTGACCAATGGCCAGGAAGTGACCGCCTACATCGGCGGCGAAGGTCACAACCTCCAGGAACACAGCGTCGTGCTGGTGCGCGGCGGCCGTGTGCGTGACCTGCCTGGCGTGCGCTATCACGTGGTGCGCGGCAAACTCGACACCCTGGGCATTGACAAGCGCCGCCGCGGCCGTTCCAAATACGGCACCAAGCGGCCGAAGCCGGGTGCGGATGCGAAGAAGAAGTAATTCCCTGAAATAGAGGCAATCACTACCTATGAGAAGACGTCAGGCTTTCAAGCGCACCCTGATTCCGGATGTGCGCTTCAACAACGAACTGGTTGCCCGGCTGATCAACACGATCATGCTCAAGGGCAAGAAGTCCATCGCGCAGGAGATCGTGTACGGCGCGTTTGACATCCTCAAGCAGAAGCGTTCCGACATCGAGCCATTGGATCTGTTCCTGGCCGCGCTGGAGAACGCGAAACCCCGCCTGGAGGTCAAGAGCCGCCGCGTGGGTGGTGCGACCTACCAGGTTCCGCTGGAGGTGCCCGCCGCCCGTCAGGTCGCCCTGGCCATGCGCTGGATCGTGACCTACGCCCGTGCCCGCAAGGGAACGGGAATGCGCGAGGCCCTCGCCGCCGAGCTGCTCGACGCATTCAACAACACCGGCAACACCATCAAGAAGCGCGACGACGTGCACAAGATGGCCAATGCCAACAAGGCCTTCGCCCACTACCGCTGGGGCTGATGCCTAGTCTCGTGCCCGCGCATTTCTTGCTGCGGGCGGTCCCGTGCCCGCGCATTTCCCGCGCGGGCATCTCCTCTCCCGATGTGCGCAACTGAAGCCATCCGAAACTTTGGCATCATCGCCCACATTGACGCGGGGAAAACCACTCTAACCGAACGCATCCTGCTGGAAACCGGCGCCGTGCGCATCAGCGGCGCGGTGGACGAGGGCACCACGGTCAGCGACTACCTCCTGCAGGAACGGGAGCGTGGCATCTCCATCGTGAGCTCCGCCCTCACCTGCCATTGGCGAGAGTGGCAATTCAATCTGATTGACACTCCCGGCCACATCGATTTCACCGCGGAAGTGGAGCGTTCCCTCCGCGTGATGGACTCCGTCATCGCGGTCTTCTGCGGACTGCGCGGCGTCCAGGCCCAGTCCGAAATGGTCTGGCGGCGTGCCCGGCGCTACGGTCTGCCGGCGCTGACCTTCGTCAACAAGCTTGACCGGGAAGGCGCGGACTTTGATGCGGTCGTCGCCCAGATGTCCAAACTTCTGGGTGACACCAGGCCGCTGGTGCTCACCCGTCCTCTGCCGAATGGCAAAGGTGTTCTGGATGTCCTCAGCGGCTCGCTCCTTCCGGGGTCATGTGAAACGCCTTCTGCCGAGTTCGCCCAGGCCGCCCGCGCCGAACTCGTCGAGCAGCTTGCCGAAGTGGACGAGGAACTCCTCCGACACTTTGTGAATGACGAGGCCATTCCGGAGGCCAGATTGCTGGACGCCATCCGGAGACAGACCTTGCGGCTCGCGGTTGTGCCTGTCTTTGCAGGAAGCGCCGCGACCGGTCTGGGAGTTCCAAGATTGCTGGATGCAATCGGGGAGTTCCTCCCCAACCCAGCTGAAAGGCTGGCCTCCGGCGTCGGAAAGCGTTTTTTCCCCGTCTCCCGCGAGCGGCTTCGCATGGAAAGCGGGCGTGACTGCCTGGCGGCCACCGTCGTCAAAGTCGTCCGCGCCGAGTGGCCTGGCGACTACGCCGTGGTTCGCCTCTACAGCGGCAAACTTTTCCCTGGCCAGCGGCTGCGGGACATGAACCGCCCGCTGACCGGCGAAGTCGGCGCCGTCTGGCGGCTCAACGCCGCCGAGGTCAGCGAACTGCCGGAGGCGGCGAGTGGCGAAATTGTGGGCTTCTCCCTGGCGGATGGCGCGCCGTTGCCGTCTTTTTGCGCAGGCGACACGCTCATCGAGGAGGGCGGGCCGGAGCTCAGGCTCGCCCGCATGCATTTTCCCGAGCCGGTGGTCTCGGAGGTCTTCGCCCCCGCAACGGGCGCCGACCGCGAAAGGCTCGCGGCCGCGCTGGCCGCGCTGGTGGAGGAGGATCCCACGCTGCGGGTTCGCAAAGGTCCCCTGGAGGGCCAGTTCACGGTCTCCGGACTCGGTGAACTTCATCTTCAAATTGTTCAAGAGCGTCTCCGCTCAGAACATCGCATCTTGGTCCGCACGGGCCAGCCGCAAGTCGCCTACCGGGCGACCGTCGCGCAGGCCGTGCGCCTCAAGGGAGAGTTTATCAGGCAGCTCTCCCCCACCGTGACCATCCAGGCCGCGGTGGAACTCGCGCTTGAGCCGTTGCCGCCAGGCACCGGAATTCAGGTGGATTTCCCCTGCCGGGAATCCGCCGACCTGCCAGCCGATTGCCTTCAGGCCATCGAGCAGGCAGTTGACGAAGTCGTCACAGCGGGCAGCCCCTCCGGCTACCCGATGACGGATACGCGCATTACAGTTCTAGAGGGATCCACCACTCAGGCGGAACCTTCGGAACCGGCGTTCTTAACCGCTGCCCGGAACACCCTTGGCGACGCGCTCGCCCAGGCCCGGGAAGTCGTGCTGGAACCTGTGATGCGGATTGAAGTGAGTGTTCCCCAGGAACAGGTCGGCGCCGTGATGTCCGATTTGACCGCCCGACGCGGTCGCATCGAACTGCTCGATTCCCTGGCCATGGGAAGCGCTCGCGTGGTCGCGATGGTCCCTCTCGCCGAGGTGCTCAACTACGCATCCAGCCTCCGGTCGCTGACTGGGGGACGGGCCGAATTCACCGCCGAGCCCGCATGCTATCAGCCCCGCTGAGGAACCGTCAAAAAAGAAAGGAAAAACAAGAATGGCCAAACAGCAAACCACCATTCGCATCCGACTCCAGGCGTTTGAGAACACCATCCTGGACCAGTCCGTCGCGGACATTGTCGGAACCGTGCGCCGCACCGGCGCCCAGGTCGCGGGCCCCATCCCCCTGCCGACCAAAATCGAACGCTTCACCGTGAACCGCTCCCCCCATGTGGACAAGAAGTCCATGGAGCAGTTCGAAATCCGCACCCACAAGCGCGTGCTGGACATCATCAACCCCTCCGCACGCACCGTCGATGAGCTCAAGAAGCTCACGCTGCCGGCCGGTGTGGACATCGTCATCAAACTCTAAGCCAAAGGAGACATGAACCATGAAAAAAGGTCTCATCGGCAAAAAGCTCGGGATGACGCAGATCTATTCCGAAAAGGGCGAACTGGTTCCCGTTACCGTCATTGAATGCGGTCCCTGCACCGTCGTCACCGCCAAGACGGCCGCCAAAGACGGCTACAGCGCCCTGCTGCTGGCCTTCGGCAGCCGCAAAGCCAAGAACGTCAACAAGTCCATCCTGGGGAACCTCAAGCCGGCCGGACTGGATGCCAATCCGCCCGCCGTCATGAAGGAAATCCGCCTGGACGCCGACCCCACCCAGCAGCCCGGCGACAAGCTGGACGTGGATCTCTTCGCGGTGGACGAGTACGTGGACATCACCGGCCGCACCAAGGGCCATGGCTTCCAGGGCGTCGTGAAGCGCTGGGGCTTCGCCGGCGGCCGTGAAACCCACGGCGGCGCCTGGACCCGCCGCACCGGCTCCATCGGCGCCTGCGAAAAGCCCGGCAAGGTTTACAAGGGCCACAAGATGCCGGGTCACATGGGCGACAAGAACCGCACTGTGCAGAGCCTCAAGGTCGTGGGCATCCGCCCCGAAGAGCATCTCATCCTCGTGAAGGGTGCGATTCCGGGAGCCCCCGGTGGCATCGTCACCGTCCGTAGCGCCGTCAAGAAATAACGGGAGGGAGTGACAACAATGGCTACCAATTTGAATGTCAAGAATTTGCAGGGCGCCGACACGGGCGCTCAGTTGGAGATCCAGGACATCTGGATGGAGGCAACCAAAGGCGACCAGGCGGTCAAGGACTCCGTGGTCGCGTTTCTGGCGCGGATGCGCTCCGGCACTGCCTGCACCAAGAACCGCGCGTCCCTGAGTTCCCGCAGCCAGGCCAAGCCCTGGCGTCAGAAGGGCACTGGCCGCGCCCGTTCCGGCGGAGCCTCCAGCCCCGTGTGGCGCGGCGGCGCGGTCGCCTTCGGACCGAAGCCCCGCTCCTACGCCGTCTCCATCAACAAGAAGGTCGAGAAGCTCGCCCTCAAGCGCGCCTTCACCGACCGCGTCAACGACGGTGACGTCATCGCCGTGGACAAGCTGGAGCTGGCCGACCACAAGACCAAGACCATGGTCGCGCTTCTCAAGGCCCTCAATGCCGGCGACAGCGTGCTGGTGCTGGTGGACGAGTATCAGGACAACCTGGACCTGGCCGCCCGCAATCTCCCGAATGTGCTGGTCATCAAGGGAAGTGCCGTCAACACCTACCTGATGATGCTCTTCAAGAAAATCATCATCACCCCGGCCGCCATGCAGCAGCTTGGCGCCCGCCTGGCGTAAGGAGGGAACCACACCATGTCTAGCAACTTCAATCCCTACAGTGTGGTTTACACCGTGCTCATCACCGAGCGCGGCACCACGATGACCGAGAAGTACAACAAGTACCTCTTCAAGGTCAATCCGAAGAGCAACAAGTACCAGATCAAGATGGCCGTCGAGCAGATCTTCGACGACGTCAAGGTCGCGGCCGTGAACACCATGAACATGCTGGGCAAGTCCAAGCGCATGCGCACCGCGAAGATGGGCAAGCGCCCCGACTGGAAGAAGGCCATCGTCACCCTCAAGGAGGGCAAGATCGAGTTGCTCTAGCGCCTGGCGAGTCAAGAATTCATCCCAACCAGAAGAGAATCGAAGATGGGAATCAAAGCATACAAACCAACGTCTCCCGGGCGTCGGTCGATGGTGGTGAGCGACTTCGCGGAACTCACCCGTCGCACCCCCGAGAAGTCCCTCACGGTCGGCAAGCGCTCCACTGGCGGCCGCAACAATCTCGGACGCATGACCGTCCGCTTCCGCGGCGGCGGCGTCAAGCGCGCCTATCGCATCATCGACTTCAAGCGGGCGGACAAGGACGGCGTGCCGGCGAAGGTCGCCCACATCGAGTACGACCCCAACCGCACTTGCCGCATCGCCCTCCTGCACTACGCGGACGGCGAGAAGCGCTACATCATCGCCCCGCTCGGCCTCAAGCAGGGTGATGTCGTGATGAACGGCCCGAAGGCCGAGTTCAAGACCGGCAACTGCCTGCCCATCGAGAACATCCCCGATGGCCTGAATATCCACTGCATTGAGATGAAGCCCGGCAAGGGCGCCCAGATCGCCCGCGCCGCCGGCCAGTACGCCATTCTCCGCGCGAAGGAGAAGGGCTACGCGCAGGTTCGTCTGCCCTCCGGCGAAGTCCGCCTCATCAACGTCAAGTGCCGCGCGGTCATCGGCCAGGTCGGCAACCTCGAGCACGGCGACATCAAGCTGGGCAAGGCCGGCAAGGCCCGCTACCTGGGCTTCCGCCCCCACGTCCGTGGTGTCGCGCAGAACCCGGTTGACAGCCCGATGGGCGGCGGCGAAGGCAAGGCGGACGGCGGCGGACACCCGCAGTCCCCCTGGGCCCAGCTCTCCAAGGGCTTCAAGACCCGCAAACCCAAGAAGCAGTCTGACCGCTTCATCATCTCTCGGAGGAAGAAGTAATGTCCAGAAGCATCAAGAAAGGACCATTTGTGGACGCCTCTCTCCTGAAGAAGGTGGAGAGGGTTGATCCCGCCAAGAAAGAGGCCATCAAGACCTGGTCTCGCCGTTCCGTCATTCTGCCGGACTTCGTCGGACTGACCTTTGCGGTTCACAACGGCAAGAGCTTTGTGAACGTCTTCGTCACGGAAAACATGGTCGGCCATCGCCTCGGCGAATTCGCCGCCACCCGTCTGTTCCGCGGACACGGCCAGATCTCCGGCAAGTAGTTCTCCGGATTTCAGCGTCCATACTTCATTGTGGCGGGGACACCTCCCGTGTCCCCGCCATCCTTTTTTTATCCACAAAGCCCCAGCCAGTCAAAAACTCTTCAATTGCCAGTTTTTGGCCGCTTCTACTTGATTTTATCTTCCGCGAATGCTATAATTACTTTGCTTTGCTTTTTTCTCTCACAAAAAAACTCTTTACAACCATGAAAAAGTCCTTCACTCTGATTGAACTCCTGGTGGTCATCGCCATCATCGCGATTCTGGCCTCCATGCTCCTCCCAGCCCTCGCCAAGGCACGCGCCAAGGCACGCGCCGCTTCCTGCATGAACAACATGAAACAGCTCGTTCTGAGCAGCATCATGTATTCCGGCGACAACAACGACTACTTCCTGGCCGCCATGACCGACCCCGTGAACAACACCAACAACTACCACTACTACCCCGTCTTCCTGAAGATGAAGCTGGAGATGGACGTGGCTCCCAAGATGATGGACTGCCCGGAGAGCAAGATCAGGGTCAGCGAGTATCTCAACGTGAACAACGTCGTGGACTACCATACCAACCGCAAGACCGCGCAGAAGATGTACTCCTACGGCATCAACATCCTGAGCTTCGGCATCTGGAGTGACACGTCCATTACCGACGAGCGCAAATGCGTGACCTATTCCATGATCGTCAGCCGCAACGGCAGGCCCAGCAGACTGGTGTATATGGCGGACTCCACCCCCAGCGCCTACGGCGATTACATCACCTCTGACTACACCTGCTTCATCTATCCCTGGGATGGATATCCGGCACCGCGCACCTGGAACATCTACCCCGTGCGTTATAACCATGACGCCAAGGCGAATGTCGCCATGATTGACGGACACGTCGAGGCCACTTCTGGTAAAATCACCTATGGAAGGAACTCGGAGTACTACAGATACTGGACTCCCTGCTGGGACGGCGGCTATCGGGACGAAGACGATCCCAACCTCTGGTAGGCGAAACACCTCTCGCATCGCATGACGCAAGGCGCCCGGCGAAAGTCGGGCGCCTTTTTTCTTCCGGATTCTTGGTTTCGCTGGCGGCCTTGCACCTTGCCCCAATGCCGTCAGAAAGATCTGCGGATTCAGGTTGCTTATTTCAAGTTTCATTCCGGATGTTTCTTGAAAAAAAACAATAATTACCTATAATTTGCATTATTCTTGTCAGGTTTCACTTCATTCAACCTCATTCCCATAAAATCACCATGAAAAAGACCTTCACCTTGATTGAACTCCTGGTGGTCATCGCCATCAT
>JAFYIW010000130.1 GCA_017538465.1 Victivallales bacterium | reverse complement strand
GGGGACCAGGCGTCGCCCGCGCCGTCCAACCGCCTTCGGGCGGTCAGTCCCGGGTATCGGTCGCGCAGATGAATGGTCGTCGCGCCCGCCTTGTGCGGACGGCACAGAATCTGGCTTACAGGACCAGCTCTTTTTTCAGTTTAAAGTTAAAAGTTTAAAGGGTAAAGTCACCCATTTTCGCCTAGATAAATAACACAACAACCTGTTTGTAGCAAATATCTTAGATATAATTTATGAACACCAAGCCCGCCAGCCGATTGACCGTCGTCTCCGAGTGCTGCAAATTGCTCAGCCAGGCAACGGATTCCACGAAGACCTTGCAGCTGGTGTGCAAGACGCTGGCGGAAACCTTCCGGGCGCTTTTCTGCGCAATCACCTCTTTCGACCTGACGGAGCAGCGTCTGGTCATCCGCGCCAGCCACGGCCTCTACGTGGAGGAACTTCAGAGCATTGCGCCGGATCATTCGCTTTCCTCGATCGCTTTCCATAAGCAGCAGATTCTCAATCGCGCACCGGACATCCGGAAGATACCGCCGGAGCACTTCACCTGCGGGCAGTTGGCGAAACGATGCCACAGCCTGCTGGCGCTCCCGCTGATTGTCCAGGGGCACTCGGTTGGCATCCTCACCCTGGGGCGTTCCTCCAAGCTGCCTTTCCCGCAGAGCGTCGTTGACATCTGCAATGTGCTGGCCACGCCGATCGCCTCCTTCCTCCAAAATGTCGAGCTGCTGAAACAGGCAAACCAGCCCATCCGGGAGGAGAAGCCCGAAGGACCCGCCTGCGCCGGACGCTTCTTCAGCGGCAAGTCCATCGCCCCGGGAGTCTGCCTGGGCCGATGCCTGGTGCTGGCCAGCGACGACGCGCTGCGCACTGTCTCCCTGACGAAGACCACCGACATCGCCGCCGAACGCGCCCGTCTTCGCCAGGCCTATGAACAGGCGCGTCAGAGCCTCGCCCAGACCCGCCCGGAGGTCGCCGAAGTCCTCGCCGAGGCCGACCTCTCCATCTTCGACATGTATGAAATCCTCCTGGAAGACCCGACGCTACAGGAGCGCATCGAGAGCAAGCTTGCCCAGGGCTACGAACTCAACTCCGCGCTCGGCCTCACCCTCCAGGAGGTCGAGGCCGACCTCAATCACCTCGCCGACGACTACCTGCGCGAGCGCATCCGCGACATCGAGGATGTCCTCCTGCGCCTCCTGAACGCCGCCAACAACCAGGCCCCCAGGACTGCGTCAGACCTGCTGGAGGGCAGCCCTATCGTGCTGGTCGCCCGCGAGCTCTTCCCCTCGCAGCTGCTCGCCTCGCCCCTCAAGCATGTCCGCGGAATCGTCTGCGAAAGCGGCGGCGTGACCAGCCACGCGACCATCCTGGCGCGGGCCCTCCGAATCCCGATGGTCATCGGAATCAAGGACATCCAGAATATCATGCACCCCGGCGACCAGTTTCTGGTGGACGGCACCACCGGGCTCTGTTTCCCCGAACCATCGCAGGAGCTCCTCAGGCAGTATAAGGCCACGCTGGCAAGAGCACCGGAGCCGCGCGATGGCAGCGCCTCCAAGGAGGACGCACCTCCCCCTGTGGATGACATGCCCTGCACCCAGGACGGAACGCCCATCCATCTCTGCGGAAACATCACCCTCTTCGCCGAGATGTCCGCCCTCCACGCCGCCGGAGCGCGCGAAGTCGGACTCTACCGCACCGAGTTCATGTTCGTGATCCGCAACGCGATGCCAGACGAGGAGACGCAGTACCGCGTAATCTCCCGGCTGGTCAAGGACGCCAACGGCGCACCCGTCTCCATCCGCGCCCTCGACATCGGCGGGGACAAGCCGCTGCCATATATCAAATGGGACGACGAACTCAATCCGTCTCTGGGACTGCGCGGACTGCGCTTCCTGCTCTCGAATCCGGACATCCTGCGCACCCAGCTGCGGGCCATTCTCCGCGCCAGCCTCGACGCCGATGTCACCCTGACCTTCCCGATGGTCGCCGACCTCATGGACCTGCAGGAGGCCAAGAAGGCCGTCGCGGAGGCGAAGCGCTCGCTTCAGCTTGACCAGGTGCCCTACGGCAACCCGAAGATCGGGATGATGCTGGAGCTGCCCTCCGCCTTCTTCTGCCTGGAACAGCTTCTGCCGGAGGTGGACTCCGTGAGCATCGGCACCAACGACCTGGTGCAGTACCTCTTCGGTGTGGACCGCGGCAACAGCCATGTCACCAAGTGGTTCCGCCACAACCACCCGATTGTCTTCCGCCTGCTGGGGAAAATCTGCTCGACGGTCGCCAAGTATCCCGAAAAGACCGTCCAGCTCTGTGGAGAACTCGCCGGATCACGCCTCTGCACGCCGTTGCTGCTGGGCGCGGGACTGCGGAGGCTCTCCATGAACCCCTCCATCCTGCCCTCCATCCGGGAACGCATCCGTGGCTTGAAGTTAAGCGACTGCGAGAAACTATATAACGAGGCCTGCAAAAAGGGCGACGCCAAGGCGGTCTATGACCTCGCCAAGAAATTTGTCGTGCGCCAGAAACGCGAGCAATAACCCGGAAAACCCGCTCGCACGCGAGCGAGAACCAAGGGGATTCACTTCCCGGGTGCTGAACCACCCGCTCGCACGCCTTCCGTGCGGCAGAGCAAAAACTAGTCCGGTGACCAGCCGG
>JAFYIW010000129.1 GCA_017538465.1 Victivallales bacterium | reverse complement strand
TGCGCATGGCGTTCTGCCTATCTTCCGGTTTCCGCGACCAGGCGCACGGCCGACACCGGCCTATAGAATCGGCCAACACTGGCGGCGGGCCAGCGAGGCGTTAGTGAAGCGCGGATCCCCTGTACGCTCCACGCCAAGCCATGCCGGACGCACGAAGTCAAAATCCACTTGGGGGATTTCAAGTTCGGCGGTGAAATGCCCCGCGAATGGTCCGTGATACTCGTCAATTTCCCAGAATAGCCCCTCTTCTGCGGCAGGCACGATGTGGCGCGTCTTCTCAATGATGCGCCCTGCGCAGAAAAGGCGCAGCATCTCACGGGCCTCCTCCACGGGAATGGGATATTCATACTCCAGGCGACGAATCCCCGCATCGTGACTTTTGATATTCAGATTCGCCTTGTCGTTCCCCGAAATGCGCACTCGCACCGAGGCACTGCCCGTCTCCTCAAAGTACCCCTGCACAATCGAAAAGGAGCGCACGGCCTGTCCGCGCCATTCAGAGTGGTCAACATTCACTTCAAACTTGCGTTCGATTTCAAACATGGGTGCCAATTCCTGGTTTAGAGATTATATTTTGCCATTAATTACTATAATTCTTGCAAAGCAACTCACACTTTACCAGCCAAGGAGCACCGATGTTCAAGCTCGCAGCCCAGATGTACACCGTCCGCGAATTCACCCAGACACCAAAAGACATTGCGGAATCCTGCCGCAAGGTCAAGGCCATGGGCTATGACGGCATCCAGATTTCCGCCTTCGGCCCAATCGACCGCAAGGAGATGAAGGCCATTCTCGATGGCGAGGGACTCGAATGCGCCGCCACGCACTACAGCCTGGACAAAATCGAGAACGACTTCGACAACTTCATCGAGGATCACCTCCTCTGGAATTGCCCGACCCCCGCCATCGGCGGCTTCTTCCCCGGCATTGAGAACTTCAACCGCCCCACCTGGGACGCCTTCATCGAGCGTTTCAACCGTCTCGCCCAGAAAGTCGCAGACGCCAAAGTCGGCATGCGACTGGGCTACCATAACCACACTCATGAATTCACGGCGATTGACGGCGTGACGCCATACAGCCGCCTCATCCGCGAACTCAATCCGGCCACCACCTGGTTTGAAATTGATGTCTTCTGGGCGGCTTTCAGCGGCGTGGATCCCAGCGGACTGATTCGCAAAGTCGCCCACCGCATCCCGCTGATCCATTTCAAGGACCTCAAACTCGCTTTCACGCCGGAATCCACCTCGATGAACGAGCCAACACGCAAAATCACCGAAGTCGGAGACGGCAACCTTGACTGGCCCGCCATCATCAACGCCTGCCGCTACGCCGGAACCCGTTGGCTCGCGGTCGAGCGCGACCAAGGAGACCTCCCGCCATTCGAATCTCTCCAGCGCTCCATCGACAACCTTCGCTACCGCATGGGACTGTGAAGAGGTGAGAGGTGAGAGGTGTGAGGTGAGAGGTGTGAGGTGTGCCGGCACCCCGACAACGGGGCGCCCTCAAAAGCCCCATCCCTTTTATCGCTTTTCTCCCTTCCATCCCTTTGCCAGTCTCCCCAAAAGCCCCATCCCTGCCACCAAACAACGAGGCCGGCTGTTGCGAAATGAGGCTAAAACTTTAAACTTTTCCCTTTAACCTTTCAACTTCCATGAACATCCTTTTCATCGGTGCAGGCAAGATGGCGACTGCCCTGGCAGGCGGCATCACCCGCGGCAATCTCTTCCCCACTGACCGCCTGGATGCCGTGGATCCCTCCCAGGCAGCCCGTGAGGCCTTCCAGACTGCCACAGGAGTGACTGCGTATCCCGAGGCGACTGCGGAACTTGTCGGCGCGGCGGACGTCATCGTGCTCGCCGTCAAACCGCAGGTGGCCGCCGCCACAGTCACCGCATTGCCACCACGCAAGGCGGGCGTGCTGGTCGTCTCCATCTGCGCCGGCATTCCGATTGCCAAGCTACGCTCATGGTGGGGAGATGTCCGCATCGTCCGCGTGATGCCCAACACACCCCTGCTGGTCGGCCAGGGCGCCAGCTGCTATGCACTTTCCCAGGAGGACGACACGGCGGCGGAGGCGTTTGCCAGCCGCGTGCTGGGCTCTCTGGGACAGGCCTGGAAAGTCCCCGAGGAATCGCTGGACGCCGTAACGGCGCTTTCCGGCTCCGGCCCGGCGTACTTCTTCGCTTTCATTGAGGCACTGCGAGATGGCGGCGCCAAACTTGGTTTGCCGCCAGAACTCGCCGAAGCCTTGGCGGTGCAGACAATGGCGGGCGCCACCGAGATGCTTCGCCAGAAAAAGGGCACGCCTTCCGAATTGCGCATCGCCGTGACCTCCAAAGGCGGAACCACCGCCGCCGCACTGGATGTGATGTCCAGACGCGATTTCCCTGAACTGGTCGCGGAGCTCATGAAGGCCGCATCCGACCGTTCCGCCGAACTCGGAAAAGGCTAACCCCAGCCAGGTCGCCTCCCACCTCCCACCTCTCACCTCTCATCTGGCTGGACCAGAGTCCTGATGACCAGAGACCAGACTTTAACCTCTCACCTCCCACCTCCTACCTCTCACCTCTCAATGAATATCCTCGTCACTGGCGGCGCGGGCTTCATCGGCTCGCATCTATGCAGAACCCTCCTGGAGCAAGGGAACGAAGTCGTTGTGCTGGACGACCTCTCCACTGGCACCTACCAGAATCTGGACGGCATTGAGGATGGCAAGCATCTTCGGCTCATCGTGGAATCCGTCAACAATGCCGCCCTGGTGGACCAGTGTGTACGAGAGTCGGACTACGTCTATCATCTGGCCAGCGCGGTCGGAGTACGGCTCATCATCGACCAGCCGGTGCATACCATTGAGAGCATCGTCGGCGGCACCGAGACCGTCCTGAAGTCCTGCGCGCGTTACCGCCGCCCCTTCCTATTGACCAGCACCTCCGAAGTCTATGGCAAGGGTTCCAAAGTCCCCTTCAACGAAAATGACGACACCGTGATGGGCCCCACCTCCACCCGCCGATGGAGCTATGCCTGCGCCAAGGCGCTGGACGAGTTTCTCGCGCTGGCCTATTGGGTAGAGAGCCGCCTGCCGGTCACCGTGGTGCGTCTTTTCAACACCGTCGGTCCTCGTCAGACGGGACAATATGGGATGGTCATCCCAACTTTCGTGGAACAGGCGTTGCAAGGCA
>JAFYIW010000128.1 GCA_017538465.1 Victivallales bacterium | reverse complement strand
GCACTCGATTTGTCTGCACTTTCTTGAACCGACGATAATTAATAATCACATAATAGAATGAAATACATAATGTTATTTTTATTATTAATACCGGCGTTCCACATGGCGTATGCCCAGGGCAAGGGAAGCCCTTTCGGCGCCACGGCGGTAGTTCTGCGCCTCGCCGCGTGCGGGGAGGGGGAAACGCGCCTCGCCGCACGCGGGGAGGGGAAAACGCGCCTCGCCGCACGCGGGGAGGGGGAAGATGCGCTCGAAGTCCGCGTGGAACTCACCGGGCCGGCCAATGGCCATTTCAATGCTGGGATGCTACAACTTATTCTTCCAGATGGATATACATCTGACATTGTCAATCCTCCGACGCCTGTGCATGACGAACTATTCGAGGACGGTGTCTATCTGCCGGGCACAATCTTGAATTATCGGGTGACTCCCGCCACACCGATGCCGGAATTGGCCTTGCGCTTTCAAGGCTGTGTGGATGCGATGTGCTATATGCCACAGACCATTTCCCTGGGGGGGGCTCCGGCAGAGGATTCTCCCGGCCCGCAGTTGCCGAAGCAGGAGGAGTTCTCCAGCTGGTATCGGGGTTTTTCCCGCGAACAGGTCTGTTTTGGCTATACGAATGCAGAGGAGTTCACCGCATGGCTGGACGCGGCTTTGGGTGAGGCCACCGTCCCCCAAAGAGAAAATCTCCTGACCCGGGTGGCAAGGAACCATGGTCTCTGGCTGGCAGTACTGCTGGTCATCCCCCTTGGGTTGCTCCTGAATCTCACGCCATGCGTCCTGCCAATGATTCCCATCACCCTGGCGGTGCTTGGAGCCAAGAGCGCCGGGGCGGGACGCCGACGCGGCGTGGCCCTGGGCGCCATCTATGGCGGCGCGATGGCGTTGGCGTATGGGCTGGTCGGGCTGGTCTTCGTGAAAATCGGCGGGCGATTCGGGAGCGTCAACGCGAGTCCGTGGTTCAATTGCGGGGTGGGAATTGTCTTTGTCTGTTTGGGGTTGTCGATGTTTGACCTGTTTCTGGTGGATCTGACGCGCTTTCGCAAGGCCACCAGCCGACCAGGCGGTGGCTTTGGCACGGCGGCATTCCTGGGCGCGATGTCCGCATTGCTGGCGGGAGCCTGTGTCGCGCCTGTTCTCATCTGGGTTTTGCTCTTCTCGACGGAACTCTATAGCGGCGGCAATGCGCTGGGACTCTGGCTGCCCTTTCTGCTGGGAATCGGCTTGGGACTGCCTTGGCCTTTCCTGGGAGGCGGGCTGGGTTTCCTGCCCAAGCCGGGCGCCTGGATGAATCGCGTGAAGCAGGGCTTTGGCGTGCTGATTCTGCTCTTTGCGTGCTACTACTTCTGGAATGGCATTCAGCTTTTCCGCTCTTCCAAAACCGCCCCCGAGGAGGATGGCTACTGGCAGACGGACATCGCCGCCGCCGTTGCCGATGCGCGGGAACTTCATCGGCCGCTCTTCGTCGACTTCTGGGGAGTCACCTGCAAGGCATGCGACACGATGGATGCCACCACCCTGCGCGACCCTCAAGTGCGCAAACGCCTGGACCAGATGATCCGAATCAAAATCCAGGCCGACGATTTCGACGACCCCATGCTGGCACCAGTTCTCCAACACTTCAACATCCTCGGACTGCCCGCGTATGTCGTGCTTTCCCCTTGAAAGGGACGCACTTTTTTCAACAAAATCCCTGCGTCGGTTTGAAATCCCGGTTTGGCAGGCTACATTAAGCGCACCTCCAAATGGTGGCTGTAGTCCAGTTGATTAGAACGCCTGGTTGTGGCCCAGGAGGTCGTCGGTTTGAGTCCGATCAGCCACCCCATAATATTCGGCGCCCTGCGGAGTTGTTCTCCCCTCCTCTCCGCAGGGCGCCACCTTTTTAATTTATGCTCTTCAGGAATAACACCTTTTTTCCCAAGGCTTTTTTTCCTATAATTAAGGCACAAATCCTTTTTTGTTTCACCTTCTTTTCAGACTCTAGCAATCATGAAAAAATCCTTCACCTTGATTGAACTGCTGGTGGTCATCGCCATCATCGCCATCCTGGCCTCCATGCTCCTGCCCGCCCTGTCCAAGGCGCGCGAGAAGGCCAAGTCCGTCTCCTGCGTCAGCAACCTGAAGCAGCATGGCTTGCAGATGTTGCTCTACGCCGACGAAAATGACGACTATTCTCCGTCCTTCTATATCCGCGTGACCAACTCCGCCAACACCGGCTGGGATGACTGGCAGTGGAATTACTGGTTCATCCTCAAGCAGAATCTCGCCTTTAAGTCTTTTGTCTGCCCCTCCGACCACCGGGCGGAACGCATGAAGGACAAGACGTGGGCTGGCCTGAAGAATCCGGGCTATACCTTCAACTACTCCACCTACGGCTATCGGAACAACGTGCTCAACTGGGACGGCTCGACGAACTCCAGTCCCCATGGCAACCAGCCGCAGCGCCTCTCCTTCATCCAGTCGCTCTGCCACAACGGCGAACGCCCCATCTATGCCGCATGCAGCCCGGACGAAATCTGCACCGGAGGCAATGCCTCCTGGGACAGCATGCAGATTTTCCAGGGCTGGAACGCGACCTTCCATTGTCTCCATCCGGACCAGGTCTATGCAATTGGCAACCGTCATCTTGGCAAGTGCAACGCCGTGGTGCTGGATGGCGGGGTGGTCACCATCGACCAGGGCGAGGTCCAGCTGAACTGGAACAGCCACAAGTCCCGCTATTTCCGGCCATTCCTGCACGCCGACCACAGTTATGGCATCGATGGCTGGCTGGGCCGCAGCGGATACTAGGTTTTAGCCTGTTTCATTTACAGGGCGCGCGGGAGCGCGTCCCTCCCGTTTCCCAAACGACAACTTAGGTGCAACCATGAAAAAGTCCTTCACTCTGATTGAACTTCTTGTCGTCATCGCGATCATTGCAATTCTCGCCTCCATGCTGTTGCCGGCGCTCTCCAAGGCGCGCGAGAAGGCCAAGTCCGTCTCCTGCGTCAGCAACCTGAAGAATATTGGCCTCTACGCGCTGATTTACGTGGATGAAAACAATGACTACTTTCCGGCTACCCACATCCGTCAGGACGGGCCGACCGGATGGGACTACTATGTCGCGGAATACTTCATCAGGAAAGAGAACCTCTCCTGGAAGATGTTCAAGTGCCCGTCCGACCATCGCCAGCCGCCGATGGACTACGGCGCAGAACCCGGCTGGACCCAGGCCACCCGCACGTCCTATGCGCACGTTTACGACATCTATGGCTGGTCCTATGACCATGCTTCGCAGCAACCGCGAACTCACGCGACCATCGCCAGCCATTTCAACTGCGGCGAGCGCCCGGTCATCTTCGGAGATGGTCCGGAGAAGCCCTCCAAGTCGGTGACTTGGGATTGCACCTGGGCGGCGCAGGCCTTGCGCCCGACCTTCCGTTCGCATAACGAAGATTCGTATTATGCTCTTCAGGACCGCCATGCCGGCAAGTGCAACGGGGTCACTTTCGATGGCAGCGTGGTCTCCTTCGGCTATAGCGAAATCGTGAATTATGATTTCTGCAAGTATCTCCGCCCTGTCCAGAGTGGAGACGGCACCTGGTGGTCTCTCAGGAACTAATCGGCGACGAGCCTGAATGGAACCGATCGGCCGCATGGCATTTCGCCGTGCGGCCGTTTTCATTTCTGAACAAAACCGACGGCAATAGGGAAAAGGATTATATTGAAACGATTTCTGCGTAATTTCAAACACTCCATTATCATGCAGCGTCTTTTCCTTGCCATCCTTGTTCTGAATGCCATTTCTTTGTCTGCCTGGTCGCCGCTGGTGACGGTGCCTGAAAATCCCGAAGGGCAGGGTGCCTTCCTGGGGAATTTCGTGGCGGTGGATGGCGAACAGCTTCCCGATGCCGCCACGCGCGTGTGGGTCTCCCGCACGGAGAATGTGCTGAAGTTCCACATCGAGTGCCAGGAGCCGCTGATGCCCCAGACCTTCGCCAATGTCACGATGCACGACGGGGCGGTCTGGAATGACGACGGCGTGGAGGTCTTCCTGATGCCCGCCGGCTGGAAGGAATACGCGCATTTCATCGTGAATTCCCTGGGCACGCAATACGACGAGATGGGGCGTGGCGGACGCGACTGGAATCCCGAATGGACCGCCAAGGCCGAACGAAAGGTCTATGACTGGAGTGTGGATATCGAAATTCCCTACGCCAGCCTGGGCGCGACGCCCGCCGAAGGCGACGAATGGCGGTTCAATGTCTGCCGTTGCCGCAAGGCGGTCCCGGAGCTCTCCAGCTGGTCGCCGAGTCCCTCGCGCTCCTTCCACGATGTGGCCTCATTTGGCCGGATGGTGTTTGAAATGACATTATATCCTATTGATATTCAAAAAGATAATGTTAATTTTATTTGGGCGTTGAAGACTGGCGCTTCCGCGCCTGAGGGCACTGAGGTCGAGTCAGTGCCGCTAACCAGCGGGAATGTCGCCCAGCACTTTGACTACCGTGAGGATGACCAGGTCATCTACTCGGCGTTGCGGCTGATCCGCACCAGCCAGGTGGCGAACATCCTTGCGCCAGTGAAGGAGTTTTTGGACACCTCGGAGCAGGCGGAATTGCTGCGTCAGGAGCGTACTGCGTTGCTGGCGTTGTCGGAGAACGCCTCTCCAGAGGCGTGCGTGATTCTGGAGCGGAACGCGCGCAGTCTGCTGAAGCGCGTGGAGCATTTGCGCAGCCAGGTGGAGTTCGCGCGACAGGGACACCAGCCCACGGAGTTGCTCTATGGCGTGGAGACCTCGTTGACGAAGATAATGCCTGGCGAACTCTTCGGGGGCGTTATCGGCGGGGAAATCCATTTGGACGCCGCACGGCGCGAAATGGACGCCGCGCAGGTGGTCCTCTTCGCGGGCGACTCGCCGCTGATTCAGGCCGAGGCCCGCTTCGCCGAGGCTCTGAAACGCGAAGACGGCGCGGAGCTGCCGTTGGAGGTCCTGCGCATCCGCCGCGAAGCGTTGGTCAAGACCTGCCAGCCGGACTATCCTGCGCCCCTGAAAGGCGACATCCCCGACCCGCTGGTGCCCGCCACGCCATTTGACGTCGCCGCCAATGGCTTCGAGACCCTCTGGGTGGATGTGCGCGTGCCCGCCGACGCCCAGCCCGGCGTCTATCGTGGCAGCCTGGTCCTCAAGGCGCGGAACACCGACGCCACGGCGGTGCCCGTGGAACTCCGCGTGCGCAGCTTCACCATTCCGGAGCGTTCCAGCATCGTCTCCGCCTTCGGGACGCGCTTCAACCCCGGACGTTTCAGCTATGACCGCGAGGCATATCTGGAGAACTACCTCGAACACCGCATCACGCCGTACTTCTATGCGCGGAATCCCAAACTGCTCCGTCGTCCCGCCATGGACTGGTCGGACGCCGAGGCACTTGTGGTGCGGTGGCAGGGCGATGCCGATGCAGGTGTCCGGGTGAAAGTCACCATGTTGGACAGCAAGATCCATATCCTCGCCACGCCAACCCTGCCCGCCGGTCAACTTCATGAAGTGTCGCTTGCGTTGTCGCCAGAGATGCGAGGCCCTGTCTGGTCGGTGACGGCGATGCTGCCAGGCATGGTTTCCGGGCAGTTGAGTGTGGAATTGCTACGGAATGGCGAAAGCATTGCGCTGGTGCCAGAAACGGAGGCCCATGCCAAAGTCACGGGGGAGTGGATTGACGAATGGCCCAGCGTCACCCTTGAGGCCTGGGAGCGCCCCGAGCTTCCCGCCGAGGTGGACTGGTCGGAGTTCGACGCGGACATGGAATACGCCTTTGCCAAGGGCATAACCTCGCATTGGCTGCCGGTCCACGCTTTCCGGGACAATTCGCTGGCCGCCAGCCTGCTGTCCCCGCATCTGGCGGAAAGGGGGTGGACCAAGTACTTCTACACCTACTTGTATGACGAGCCGGAACCCAAGGACTATCCCGTCGTGAACCAGGGGCTTGGCGACATCAAGCGCGTGCCGCCCCACGACCTCCAGAACATGATGACCGCCCGCGCCTTCCCCGAGGCGCTGCGTTTCGTGGACATCTGGTGCCCCGAACTCTACACCTACAACCCCGAGACCTCCGCCGAGCAGCAGCGCCTGAACCGCACGGTGTGGTGGTATGTCGCCTTCAGCACCCGCCATCCCTATCCGAATGTCTGGGTGGACTATCCCGCGCTGGACTGCCGCGTGTGGCCGTGGATGAGCTGGAAGCACGACCTCGACGGGATGCTCTACTGGTCGGCGGTCTATTGGGACCAGCAGGATCCCTGGCGCACCGCCGAGCTCTTCCCGCATGCCAACGGCGACGGCTCGCTGCTCTATCCCGACGCCAGCGGCGCGCCCATCGACTCTCTCCGCTGGGAGTGCCTGCGGGACGGCATGGAGGACTACGAGGTCTTCTGCCTCCTGGAGGCCGCCGCCCGCGAGCTGGGCGACCGCGAACCCGCCCTGACCGCGAAAATCCAGGAGCTGCTGGCGATTTCACCGGAGGTGCTGGTCAGCTACAAGCAGTACAACCCCGACCCCAAGGCGCTCTTGGCGGCCCGTCGCGAGATGTCCGACACGCTGGAGCAGGCGGTGGCGGTGCTGGGGCACGAGCCGGTCATCGAGGGGCGTCCGCGCTACCGCGCGGGGCGGAGTGCCCAGGAGGTCGCCGAAGGGGTGGCCTTCGAGGCGAAGGAGCAAATGGAGCGCGCGAAGTCCGCCAGCGAAAAACTGAAGGAGCGCATGGCGAATCAGACACTTTCACCCCTGGTCGCGAAGGAGGGTCTAAGGCTTTTCTACGATTTCGACGAAGACTTCCCGTATGTGCGGGACCGTTCCATGCATTTTCAAGACACCACAGGCGTGGGAATCACCCGCACCACTGACGGCGAGGGGCACTCCAAACGCGGGATACGCATCGACAAGACGCCGCTGAAATTGCCCGGCGGCAGCGACATCCTGGGGACGCAGCCCGAGGCCGGGACCATCGCCTTCTGGGTGAAGCCCGAGTTCGAGCCCAGGGACTACCAGAACCGCGAGCAGTATCTTTGCCTCTTCTATCTGATGGAGACCGACGGCAATGGCCTCCCCGACGGCTTCGATGAAATCGGCATCTACCTGACCGCCGGACGACTCTGCCTGCGCCTCGGCGGCATGAGTCCGCAGACGGTCTTCGCGGGCACCGCTGACCCGCCGTTCCAAAAGGGCGAGTGGACGCACCTCGCCGTGACCTGGCGGCCCGGCGAGCGAATCCTCTACGTCGATGGCAGGCCCGTGCTCGAAAACCGCAACGAGTTCCTTCCCCCTAAACTGGATGGCTTCCCCGGCAACCTCGGCAACCATCCTCCGAGCGGACGCTTCCCCGCGCCCGGCATCTACGACGACCTCTATATCTTCGACCGGACACTGACGCCGCCGGAACTCGAAATTTTGACCACTTCACGGAAAAACTCAGACCGCCCATGAATGACAAAGACCTCAAGAAGGCATTTGACGAAGCCCTGCATTCAGTGGCCAGGCCCAGCCAGCCAGTCCAATCTGACGTCCCCGTCGGCGCGGAAAATCCCTCGCAGACGGGCAAGGCGTCTGGCTATGTCCCTCCCACTCCATCGTCAATGACGCAGCCATCTCAGAGCAAGTCGTCTGTTGACAAGTCCACTGCAGTGGGCTGTCTGGCGGGAATTGGCTTGTTTTTGCTAGGCGCAGTGGTGCTGCCCCACGATGTCTTCGGCTCGGCGTGCGGATACGGCTTCATGATCGCCATCTTTGTCTTTGTCGTGCGGAGATTTGCCTCCGACTTCTTCGAGGACTACGGGTGGTATGTGTGGGGCGCAGTGGCGCTGGTGGCCGTTTTCATGGGCTTTGCCAAACCCATTGAAACGAAGGAGAAGCCAAAGGACGACGGCAAGGAGCAGGTGGCGGAGAATGAAGATGCAGGCGATGAAAACCAGAAGTCGGACGAAAAGAAACTGGCGAAAACGGATGTGAAAGCCACCAAAAAGTCCGCGCAGGCCACGTACAAGTCCGTCAGCAAGGCGTCCACACCGGATGATGATACGCATAAGGCGCCAGTGCTTCCGACAGTCGAAGAGGCGCTTGTGGAGCCCACCGTCACTCCCGCCAAGAAGAGGAAGGAGGAATAACCCCGAGACTTGCGGTTGGTTTCTCGGAAAGCGTTTTTTGCCATGGGCATCCTATTCTCCCTTCTGCCGGCACCCCGTCGGCAGAACAAGATGATTTTCCTCAACTATTTGGGGAATAAGAGCTTCTGTGAGTTGTCCGGGAAGATCCAGTTTATTCGGTCTGGAGAAGTGTTTTCCACTCGATGGTGTTGGCCGGGCGAGACTCTCCCAGATTGTCCAGCCAGTTGGAACGCGACTCAATCTCCATCGGCGGCATCTCCGCAGGGCCTACGACATTGATGGATATGACATGTAGCCATTTGTGGTCCAGGTAGTAATGGTTTCCGCCGCTGCCCTCGTAAACAGCACTGGCGTAGAAGATCTCGGACGGTTTGTCGCCGGGGTGGACTGGTGTCTTATAGAGCGCGATGCGGAAATAGTCGTCTCCGAGTTGGTCGATGCGGCCAGCGGTTTTTCCGTCGTCGGTCAGGAAGCAGGATACGGGGGTATAGGATTGGTCTTGCAGAGACTCGTGGAGCGTCTTGCGTTCTTCGTCCCAGAGTCTCTGTCGAAGTTCTTGTTCTGCTTGCGAGGAGTAGTTTACGGCGATGACATCACCGCCTTCCGCGAGGCTGCCGAATATCCAGATTTCACCGTTTCCGTACATCACCTTGGAGCCGAGTTGCTCCCAGTCTTTTTCAAACGATCCGTTGCGCATTTTCTCTCGGAATGCCTCGTCGAAGAGAATCGGAAAATAATCGATGAACTCCTTGCGGTTTTTGATGGGAGGAATTGGTTCGGGACGGTGAAGCACAAAGCCAAAGAATTCCCAAGCGGTCTCCGCATCGCCGTTTTCAATCGCCTTGGCGAGACGTGCCAGGGGGCTGGCTGCCTCGTCTGCGGTAGTGACGGAGGAAATCTTCGCATCTCTGGGGACAGGAGATTCTGCTGTTTCGCCGCCCTGGCAGACCAGTGCGGTGAAAGGCATGACAATGCCTGCGATCCAGGCGGCAAGTAGGAAAAATGGTTTCATAGTGGTGTCCTTTTGTTTTGTTGTGTCTGGGTGCGGGCGAGCGCGGGCGTACTGCCGGGTGCCGCCAGCAGTGCCGCAACCTGGCTCTTGCCCGCCGGGGGAGTGCATTTACTCCTCGCTGGTGAGGGTGGGCGTGGCAAAAGACAGAAGATGCTGGCGAATAATCTGCCAGAAAGTTTGGGGACGTTGCATGTGAAAGGTTGTTCTATTGACGAGTGGGTTGTGTAGCTGGTTCTTTAGAATCAACGTTCTATCGGGACATCTTGCGGGGCGGACGGATTGGTGTAATCCACAATCCGCAGAAAGCCGCACCCAGGAAGGGGGTTGATGAGTACCCAGGACTGACGTGGCATCAAGGAGCGCCCCTTGGGGGAGGGTGGCGGTTCACGCCCCGTCAGGTCGTACCGTGTGAGATTGCAGAGAAGTTCCAGGCCATAGGGGAGGTTGGAGTATTGCCACGTGTGGGCCGTGAGATGGATGGGCTCGCCATTGAGGGCATGGCGTTGGACGGTGCGGATGGCATCCCATTGCTCGTCCAAGGTCATGCCGTAGGGCGGGCGGTCCTGACCGCCGGTGAGCGCCAGGTGACCCAGAAACACGATGATGGAGGCGGTGCCCAACGCGCACCAAGTGCGCCAGATATGGCGTCCGCGTTTCCTGTCAATCAGGCTGGACGCACCGATCGTCGCCAACAATAACGAACTCATCAGCACGGGCTGGTGGTAGTGCGGGAAGAACTGCAGACGCGTTGCCAGGACAAAGAGAATCTGCAACAATAGATTTATAATGGCAAACAGCCCGAGTTGGCCGATGTTCTCGCTTCGTCGTCGCCAAGTGTCCGCGAGGCCGGCCGCCATAAGGCAGAAGGTCACGGCGAGCATGGCGTATCCGAGCGTGCGCCAGAGTGGTTTCCAGACGGCGGTGAAGTCGGGAATGGGAGAAGTCATCTGGTCATCCTCGAAGGTCGCGCTGGAAAGCAGCGTGGGGAAGGTCAGTGCGTTGCAGGCGGCCTGCAGCAACGAGACCTTCGCGGTGCGGTTGAAGCTGGCGTGGCTGGCG
>JAFYIW010000127.1 GCA_017538465.1 Victivallales bacterium | reverse complement strand
GGTGAGAGGTGAGAGGGAAAGAGCAAAGTTCCAAGACCTGGTACTAGAGTTTCGAAAATGTAGCGCAGGTGTCAGGCTAGGAAATCGAGTTGTTCGGCGGTGGATTTGATTCGTCTTGTTGGTCTGACGCGCTTTCGGCGGCGTCGGTTCCCGCGCGGGGTAGGAAGATGGTGATACAGCATCCCTGTTCAGGTGCGGACTCGACATGTATCCAGCCGTTGTGGTTGGCGATGCAGCCAAAAGCCATGGCCAGGCCCATTCCGGTGCCGTGGCCGGCATCCTTGGTGGTGAAGAACGGGTCGAACATGTGCGCTTTGACTGCCGAGGACATCCCGCAGCCGTTGTCGCGGATTTGAATGCAAAGATAGTCGTCTGGACTGGCGTCTCGGTCCGGGCGGAAATCCCATTCGGGCAACTTGTCACGCACAGATTCGGCGCGGATGGTGATGCGGCGAGGGTCCGGGGTGTTGGCGAGCGCATCGCGGCTGTTGATGAGGAGGTTCAGGATGACTTGCGTCAATTGTGAATCGTCACAGTGTATCAGCAAAGGCACCGGTTCGCAAATGGTTTTGCAGGTGATGCCCTTGGCGGTCGGCAAAAAGAGCTGCGTGGCGTGTTGAAGCAAGGCAGGCACTTCGACATCCTCGGCATGGAATTTCCCCTTGTGGGCGAAGCCGAGCAGCTGGCTGGTCAGGGTGGTTGCCCGAATGCATGCGTCTTCGATGTTCTTCAGGAGGTGTCCGGCTTCGCCGTCCGGGTGGTATTTCAGACTCAGGGCATCCAGCGAAGCTTGGATGGAGAGCATCATGTTGTTGAAGTCGTGGGCAATGCCGCCAGCCAACTGGCCGATGGACTCCAGCCGCTGCGAGTGCATCATGGCTTCGCTGCGGTAGCGGTTCTGGCGCTGTTCCTCACGTTGCAATGTCATGTCATGCGCGATGATGACGGCAATGTTCTCGCCATTCAAAGTGGCGCCGGAGACGTTGATGTCCAAATCAACGGGGCGCTTGCCGGGAATGCGTAAAAAGAGATTCCGGTACTGTTTGATGCTTCGAAGATGAACCGGGTCGTGGATGTCCTGGGCGGGCATGGCCTCCTGCCAATTCCAGGGGTTGCCGGTGGCGTCGGTGATGTATCGGTCCAACCGAAAGTCGGGGTCGTTGAGAACTTTTCTGAAGCGCTTGGTCGCGGCCCGGTTGGCGTTGAGCAGCTGGCCTGAAGGCGTGGCCAGCATGATCAGTTCGCTGGAGTTCTCCACGACGACCTGGTAGCGCTCTTCCCATTCGTCCAGACTTTGCATCAGTTTTTCGGTGGAGTTGAAACCACGGAAGAAGCCGCTCAGGAACCCCAGCGGGGAGCGCTTGCGGGTGGTATTGACGGCGGGATAGATGTTGAAGTAGATGTGTCCCAGGATGCTTAGGGTGGCGGAGGTGGCGATGCGGATGGCGCCAATGGTTGTGGAGACGGGCTGGTAGGCGCGCACGCCACCCACGGAGGCTGCGTAGATGGCGACAAACGCCTCGTCAATGGCGAGATAGATGATGCATGTCACGAAGATCGCGATGCCATGGTTGTGCCAGCGATTCGCGGTGACTTGGTAAATGGTCGGGATAATGGCGAAGATGAATAGGTGGCATAGGGAGCTGACCAGAATGCTCATGCGGCCGGTGTTCTTGAAGAAATCCCGCGAGACGGAGAAGAACTCCGGAAAGAGGTGGGATCTGGAGGCGGCGACGCCGAAAACCAGCAGCATGAGAAAGAAGAAAGTGGCAGTGGCGACGAAAAGCCCGACGTAGAATCGCCGCGCGGGGCGGGCTCCCTCCTGCTCGTAGATGATGATGAACAGGAGCAGAAAGGGCAACCAGAGGAGGCCACTTCCCATGTCATTGAAGAAACTGATGGCGGTGGTGTCGTTGATGAATCGAGGGGAATCCGTCAATAGCGTGAAAATATAAAAGACGCCCGCCATCAGATATACTCCCGCCGCCCCGATGATATATCGGTAGGTGTAGAGAAGTATGACAGTGACGGTAAGCACCATCACTTCGGTCAAACTGATGAGAATGGAGGAGAGCATCTCGAAATGAAAAGTTTAAAGGGTAAAGTTTAAAGGTCTGGAGATTTAGAATCTGGTGATGTCGGCGACGCCGTGAGGGGGCAGCGTGCGGCAAACCTATTTTCGTAACCTTGGCCTTTAGCCTTTACCCTTTCGTCTTTAGCCTATGCTTTCGTGATTTTGAAATTGGCCTTCTGGCCGGCCATCTCGACTTCTGTGAAAGTGTCGT
The DNA here is from genome assembly GCA_017538465.1 of Victivallales bacterium. Lineage (GTDB taxonomy): Bacteria > Verrucomicrobiota > Lentisphaeria > Oligosphaerales > Oligosphaeraceae > RGIG1601. Next base: position 2,595 of record JAFYIW010000127.1, on the reverse strand, counting down.
CGATTTGAGCGGCAGGAGTCAGTTCCAGGGCGAGAGTCTCGTTGCAGATGTAATCTTTTTGGGTGACGAGAGCCTGGGCGACCGGCCCGTCGGCGACATATTGGATGCGGATGCGGTCAACGACCTCCAGATTCTGCTCCTTGCGGAGGTTTTGGAGCTTGGAGACCGCCTCGCGGGCCCAGCCCTCCAACTCCAGTTCGGGGGTGAGACGGGTGTCCAGCGCGACGGTGATGGCGCCTTCGTTGGCGACGGTCATTCCCGTCTTCTCCTGACGTTGCACAAGGATATCCTCGGCAGTCAATTCAAAGACCTGCCCTGGGGCGGGTTCCAGAGTCAATTTGCCATCCATTCGGAGCTTGACCAGTTCGGCACCCTTAAGCGCGGCGATGGTCTTGGAGAGGATGCCGAGTTGCTTGCCGTATTTCGGTCCGAGTCGTTTGAGGTTTGGCTTGGCGGAAAGCGTCACCAGCTTCTCTTCATCAGATTCGATAGTGACTTTCTTGACGTTGAGCTCCTCTGCGATGACCTCTGCCGTGGACTCCAGATCGGCACGCACGGCTGGATCCATCGAGACCAACACGCATTCGGCCAACGGCTGACGGACTTTCTGCTTGGTTTGGCTGCGCAGGAGACGCCCCAAGGAGACGGCAGACATCGTGTTGGCCATCTTTGCGTTGAGCGCCTCGTCCAACAATGCGGAATTGGATTCGGGATAATCGCAAAGGTGCACGGAAATGGGCATCGAGTCGCTACGCAGATTGCGGTAGATGTTTTCGGTGATGAAGGGGATGAAGGGCGCGGCGACCTGACAGAAGGTGAGCAGGACATAGTGCAGGGTCTGGTAGGCCTCGAACTTGTCGTTGTCGTTGGTGGAGCGCCAGAAACGCCGGCGGGAGCGACGGATGTACCAGTTGGTCAATTCGTCGAGGAAGCCGGTGAAGCGGGTGGCACCCTTCTGGAGGTCGTAGCCGTCCAATGCCTCTCGCACATCGGCGACCGTGGCGGTGAGGCGGGAGAGAATCCACTTGTCCAGGACATTCGAGGGATTTGAGGGTGGGGCGGCCACGCCATTCTCGGGCATCCAGTGGTCGATTCTGGCATAGGTGGCCAGGAAGCTGTAGGAGTTCCAGAGCGGAAGCAGCACGGTTCGCATCATCTCGCGGACGGCTGCCTCGGAGAAGCGCAGGTCTTCGGCGCGCACGACGGGGCTGGAGAGCAGACACAATCTCAAGGCATCGGCACCGTATTTGCCGACGACCTCCAGCGGGTCGGGGTAGTTGTGGAGATGCTTGGACATCTTACGGCCATCTTCGGCGAGGATGAGGCCGTTGACGATGACATTTTGGAAGGTCGGCTTGTCAAAGAGCATCGTGGATAGAAGCATCAGAGAGTAGAACCAGCCGCGGGTCTGGTCAAGACCTTCTGCGATGAAGTGTGCGGGCAGGTTTTTCTCCACGAACTCTTTGTTCTCGAAGGGGTAATGGCTTTGGCCATAGGGCATGGAGCCGGACTCGAACCAGCAGTCGAGGACTTCGGGGGTGCGACGGTAGGTCTTGCCGTCCCGATGGATTTCGATTTTGTCGATGAAGTGCTTGTGGAGGTCGGTGACCTGCTGTCCGGAAAGTTCTTCCAATTCCTTGACGGAGCCCACGCAGATGATGTCATCAGGGTCTTCGGTGTTGATCCACAGCGGGATGCAGGAACCCCAGAAGCGGTTGCGGGAGATATTCCAGTCCTTGGCGTCGGCCAGCCAATTGTGGAAGCGGTGGGTTCCCACGAACTCTGGCATCCAGGTAGTCTTGGCGTTGTTTTGGACCAGGCGTTCGTGGAGGTCCTCCACTCGTACATACCAGGCGTCGATGGCCTTATAGATGAGTGGCGTGTCGGTGCGTTCGCAGAAGGGATAGCTGTGCACGATGGTGTCCTGATGAACCAGTTTCCCATGCTCTTTGAGCCATTTGATGATCGGCTTGTCCGCCTCTTTGCATTGCAATCCCGCGAAATCAGGGACCTGCGAGGTGAATTTGCACTCCACGTCCAGCGGATCCACCAGATCCACGCCTTCACGCTTGCAGACGCGATAGTCGTCCTCGCCGTATGCGGGAGCGATATGGACGGTGCCAGTTCCATCATCTGCGGTCACGTAGTCGTCGGAGACCACTCGGAAGGCATTGGGGTGGTCCTTGAAATAGGGGAAGATGGGCTCGTATGCGATGCCGACCAGGTCCTTGCCCTTGAGCTCTTTGAGGACAGTGTAGTCCTCGGCCTTCTTGAAGATGCTGGGCACCCGTGCCTTGGCGAGGATATAGGCGTCTCTGGTCTGGCCATCCTGAACAATTTGGTAGTCAAGTTCGGGGCCGACGCAGGCCAGGAGGTTCTCGGGGAGGGTCCAGGGCGTCGTCGTCCAGATGACCACGTAGGTGGTGAATCCGTCCAGTTCAGGAATCGGTTTGGGGAAGGAGGTGGCCTTCATGCGGACGGTCACGGTGGGATCCTGCACCATCTTGTAGTTGGCGCTGGCCTCGGAGTTGGAGAGCGGCGTGGTCAGTTTCCAGCTGTAGGGGACGATGCGGTGTGCCTTATAGACACGGCCCT
>JAFYIW010000126.1 GCA_017538465.1 Victivallales bacterium | reverse complement strand
GCCGAGACATACGCCTGCGCCCTGGGCATCGTCTATACCTTCGGGCCGACTTTCCTCGCCGAAAAGTCCAACACCACTCGGCACCTCTCCGAATTCTGGATGATCTAGCCCGAAATCGCCTTCGCCGACCTCCAGGACGACGCGGACGTGGCCGAGGACTACCTCCGTGCGCTCTTCACCGCCGTTCTCCAGGAGTGTCCGGAGGACCTCGCCTTCTGCGACCAGCGCATCGAAAAAGGCCTGCTGGAGCGCCTCACCCGACTCTCCACCGCAAAATTCGCAAGGATTACCTACACGGAGGCCATCGAGCTGCTGGAAAAGGCCGCCGACTCCTTCGAATTCAAGCCCAGTTGGGGATGCGACCTGCAGAGCGAGCACGAGCGCTATTTGGCCGAGAAGGTCTTCAACGGCCCCGTCATCGTGATGAACTACCCGAAGGAGATCAAGGCCTTCTACATGCGGCAGAACGACGACGGCAAGACCGTGGCGGCCATGGATGTGCTGCTCCCCGAAGTCGGCGAGATCATCGGCGGCAGCCAGCGCGAGGAGCGCCTGGAAAAATTGGAGGCGCGCATTCAGGAGTGCGGCATGGATCCCGCCAGCTACTGGTGGTACCTTGACCTGCGCCGCTACGGCAGCGTGCCACATGCCGGCTTTGGCCTGGGCTTCGAGCGCATGGTGCGCTTCTGCACCGGCATGGCCAACATCCGTGACGTCATCCCCTTCCCGCGTGCCCCCCGCGAAGTGGAATTCTAGATCCCCGCCATGCTCGCACGAAAAATCTTCTTTTATCTGCTTCCGCCAATTGTCGTGGCGTGCATCATCGGCGGCATCTATTGGACCCGGCGTCATTCCGCAACGCCGGAGGAGGGCAAGCCGACGTACGGAATCGAATCGTCCGCAAACGCATCGCCGCCCCCCTCTTCTGCGGGCGCGATCGACAGCGCTGCAACGGCGGGAAACGGCTCGTCCCATGACCTCGGCGGCAATGCGGACGGCATTCTCGACACGGTCATCACCAAGACGGTGCTGACGGCCGAGGAACTCCTGGCCCGCGCACCGGGTTTTTCCGACTCGGCGGTTTGGGCGAAGTTACTGGGGCAGACCACCCCCGTCATGCGAATCGTGAAGGCCATTGACGCCGTGGCCAACGGCGAACGCCCGGTGGCTGCGCTGGATTTTCTGCGCACGGACACGGCCTTCACGGCCCGGCGCAATGCGAACGGCGAATGGACGCCCACGGCCGAGACCTACGCGCGCTATCAGGACATCGTGGATTTCGTCGCGTCCATCCCTCCACAGGAAATCGCCAAATGGTTCGAGATGGCCGAGCCGGTACTCCAGCAGTCGTGCCGACAACTCGGATATCAGGACAAATCCATTCGCGAGCTGCTCGCCGAGGCCATCCAGACCATCCTTGACGTGCCGCAGTTCTCCACGGACCCGGCGCTCGTCCCCACTGGCACCACCGGCACGTATCATTTTGTCGACCCGGCCTTCGAACAGCTCAACGACGCCCAGAAGCTCCTGGTGCGTCTCGGCCCCGAGAACTGCGCGAAAATCCAAGCAAAATGCAGAGCCATCGCCGACGCCCTGAATCTGCGCCACTTGCGTTAAAATGCATAACATACTTAAAATAAGTATATTATATATATTTTTCATGGCGGGCTCCCGTTTTTCCGCCAATCCCGCCGTCATTGTCTCCAATGATGAGTTGACCATTCTGCGCCTTCCCTCCCAGTGGCACTTCCAAATGATCTGGGCGCTGGCAAAGCCCAACGTCGCGTTGCTTGAGCCGCCAGACGAGGCCCGTCAGGCGATGGAGAATGCCGTTTCGCCTCAATGCGCGGATGCGGAATGGGACCTCTACACGGACGGACAGGGTTCTGGCTGGGAAAAGCAGGGCGTCGTGAATCCCTGCGGGCTCGGCGTGCTGCGCCAGCGCATTTCGCTGCCCGGTGACCTCGTCCCTCGCCAGCGCTGGTATCTGGTGCTGCCAGGAGTGGACGAGGACTGCTGGATTTACCTGGACGGCAAGCCGCTCGCCGAGCAGTCCCGCAAGAGCACCGGCATGACGGCCGAAGAGATGTGGAACCACCCGCTGGTCTGTGAAGTCACCGGGGAAATCGTCAAAGACACGGAGGTGCTTCTGGCGCTGGGCATCTTCAATCGCGCGGGCATGGGCGGTCTTTACACCGGCGCATATCTCGTGGGCGCGGACCGAGAACTCACCGCCGGCGAGGTGGTCACGGCGCTCCCGGAGGGCAATCCATACGGCTACTCCATGATTTTCAAGCGAAAATACGGCCCGGCTGACCGGACCGGAAAGCTCCAGGACGCCATTCAGGACAGCTGGACGCCCTACCGCCAGGGCGTCCTGGAAAAGCGTCCTGGCTACGCAGTCACGGTCTTGGAATATGGCGACCACCCGCAGCAGCAAATCTACCTGAGCATGCCGAAGAGCCACCCGTCGGGGGCCTGTCCGGTGATTGTCTGGTACCATGGCGGCGGGCTGGTCGGCGACGGCTCGGACGCGCCACGCCAACTCTGGGATGGCAACCTGGCCGTCGCGGAAGTACGCTACCGCACGGTTGGAGTGGAGTTCACCGCCTTGGACTGCCTGGAGGACGCCACCGCCGCGCTGGCCTGGCTCCTTGACCACATCGCCGAATACGGCGGCGACCCGCGGCGTGTCTTCATTGGCGGCATCTCCGCCGGCGGCTGGCTTTCCGGGATGGTCGGGATGAACCCGAATCTCCTTGCAAAACATGGCCACTCCAACCAGGAACTTCTGGGACTCGTCCTCGTGACCGGCCAGATGACCACGCACTTCCAGCTGAAAGTCGACCTGCGCTACACCAGGCGCGGCACCACGCCCGTCATTGACGAATATGCGCCGATCTACTGGATTTCCAAGGACGTGCCGCCGGTGGTATGCATCACCGGAAGCGAGGGCTACGACTGGCCCGGACGTCCTGCCGAAAATGCCTACATGGTGCAGATGCTCAAGGTCTTCGGGCATCCGGACGCGACCCACATCGTGCTGGACGGCTTTACGCACGCCGCCACGGGCGAAAACTGCGGCTATTCGGTGATGCAGTTCATCAACCGGCTCCTGAAGTAATCCTGGCGACCTCTCGCCTCTCGCCTCGAAGGGCGCGCGGGAACGCGTCCCTCCCATTCTCG
>JAFYIW010000125.1 GCA_017538465.1 Victivallales bacterium | reverse complement strand
GAGAAGTCCCAGGCCAACTCTACACCATCGACGGCGATGAGGTGACGCCGGGAATCTCCTATTCCCTGGACACTCTGCCTTGGTCTTTCACCGCCGGCAGCCAGGCGGGGGGGGTCACCATCACCCTAGCCATCACCGAAGGGACCCAAAGCGCATCGACCGAATTGTCGCTTATTGTTTCGGATTTCGCCAATCTCACCTGTGACCTCCTGCCGGAAAATCCCCGGGACTCCTACGAGTACACCAGCCCGCATTTCTCCGCAGACGGCAAAAGGGCGGTGTTCCTCACGGACGCCCCGCTTTCGGAAACCGACAACGCGCATTTCCAGGATGTCTATCGAATGACCTTTGCCACGGGAACGCTGGAATTGCTGACGGGGGACGGGGCCTTCTCCACCAATGCCTATGCGCCGCAGCTCTCCGGCGACGGCAACACGGTCTATTGGACGGACCAGAATGGCGCCTTCTGGTCCAGCGACGGCGCCAGGCTGGTGGAGTCGGGGGTGGACAAATATGTCTCGCCTGCAGTTTCCCATGACGGAAAAATCATCGTCATCCGAAGAGGAGACCAGTTGTGGCGCTCCACCGACGCCGGCGCGTCGTTCGTGCCGCTTGCCGTGGAGGGCGCTACCCGGACCGCGGAGTATCAGTCGCCGTTGCTCTCCTACGACGGGCGCGTGCTGGCATTTACGGTGGATGACCAGGATACGCATGCCCTTTATGTCCTGGATGGCGCGGGCGAACTGCGGCAATTGGCCGATGACATCACCGCCTGTTACGGACTTACCCAGGATGGCGGACGGACGCTGGTTCAGCGGGCGGACGGCTCGTTCGTTTGGATTGCCGTGGGAACCGGCAAAGTGACCGCGATTCCCTCGTTGCCGCAAAATGCCAGAGATGTCTCCCTGGCAGGAAACGGACGCTTTGTGGCATACACGGCACCGTCATCGGAGGACACCACGCGGTCGGCCATCTGGCTCTGCGACCTCGGCAACAGCGTGACTACGGAGGTCACGGCGGGCGCGGACGGCGCTTCCACCGCCCCTGTCCTCTCCGCCAGCGGGCACCTGCTGCTCTTCGCCAGTGACGCCACAAATCTGATTGACGGACTGGCCGACGACAACGAGGAGCGCGATCTCTTCCTTTACACTTACCCTGACTGGAAAAACGCCTTGCCGGGAGCGCCGATTTACATGGCGCATAACTTGCAGGAAGATCCATCACAACCACTGCTCTTGCGACTGGGTCTCCAGGACAACGACGGCGATGCGCTGGTGCCGGTGATGACCACCTCGGCCACCCTGGGAACCGCGTACCTCGTGCCACCCTGCGAGGGGCAGCCCGAATATCTGCTCGGCTATCTTCCACCGCAGGATTTCGTCGGCACGGACTCGGTGCAGATTCGCATCTGGGACGGGACGGGATGGGGTGCTCCACACACCCTCAGGCTCGTCGTCAAAAACGTGAATGACCCGCCAGTCTGGGATGAGGACACGCCGGTCGCCCTCGAACTCCAGGCGGGTGGGGCACTCCAGGCGACGCTCCACGCCACGGACGTGGATGAGGCGAATCCGGAACCGGATGTGCTGAGCTACGCGCTTTCCGATGGGGCACCCTCGTGGGCAGGCATCGACGTCTCCACAGGGCTTCTCACGTTGCGCCCTGGCTTCGCGGACACTGGGGAATTCACGTTGGTCGCGGAGGTCACGGACGGCACCGTCCGCATCGCGCATTCGATTACAGTCACCGTCTCCGACCCGGGAGAATACGAGATTCCCCTTGCTTTGCTGCGGGATGACGACGCCACGCCACCAGACCCGGAAAGCGCCCTCGGACAATGGCTGACGGGTTTCGTGGGCTGCTGGATGTCCTTTGGCGACGGCTGGCAGGCACTCTCGCTGCCAGGCGATGCGGACATCGCGGAGTTGTGCGCCGTGTTGGGCTGTGAGCAGATTTGGCTTTACAGTACGGCGAACATCGGGTTCCTGCCGATCTCGCAAGGCGTGTTGCCGGCAGGAACGGGGTTCTGGGCACAAGTGGTCTGGCTTGACGATGTCACCGGCATTTCGCTGTTCCTGACGCCTGTGCTTCAGCGTGTCGGCGAGTTGCCACGCTTCTGTGGTCCGTTGGTGGGTGAAGAACCACCTGTCGGCTTGCGCGGCGTGGATGGCGGCGCCTGGACGGATTCCCCCGGATGGCAGCCAGGACATGGGTATTTTAAATAACCGCAGGACGTCGGGCGTCAGGCGTCGGTCGTCGGACGTCGGGCGTCGGACGTCGGGCGTCGGTCGTCAGGCGTCGGTCGTCGGACGTCGGTCGTCGGTCGTCAGGCGTCGGTCGTCAGACGCCAGATTTAACCTCTAACCTCTAACCATTAACCTTTAACCTTTCTTCGATGCTGAAGCAACTTCTTTCGATGGTCAAAAGCGCGGGTTCCGAATTCCGCGCATCGCCTTTCTGGGCCTGGAATGCCAAAATGGAACCGGCGGAATTGCGCCGCCAAATCCGCATTTTCCATGAGATGGGGCTAGGGGGATTCTTCATGCATTCCCGCGTGGGCCTGAACACGCCGTACCTGAGCGAGGAGTGGTTCAAATGCATCAGCGCCTGCGCGGACGAGGCGAAGAAGCTCAAGATGCAGGCGTGGCTCTATGACGAGGACCGCTGGCCCTCCGGCGCTGCCGGCGGACTGGTCACCAAGAACCCCCAATACCGCATCAGCGGGCTGTGGTGCGAGCGCGCGACGAAGGCCGCGGATCTCAAGACGCCCGCAAAGGACCGCCTGGCATATTTTGTGGCGAAATTCGCCAAGGATGGCGAGACGATTCTCTCCGCGAAGCGCGTGAAGGCGCTTCCGGCGAAGGCCCCCGCCGGCAGCGAACTGATGGTCTTCTATGTCCATACGGAAATCCCCTCCAGCTGGTTCAACGACCAGACCTACCTGGACACGATGAACCCCGAGGCCGTCAAGAAGTTCCTGGAGGTCACCCACGAGGCCTACCTCAAGCACAACGGCAAGGATTTCGGCGCGACCATCCCCGGCGTCTTCACCGACGAACCCAACTACGTCCACGGATGCTACGGCTTCCTCCACGCCGTGCCGTGGACCAGGGCGCTCCCCAAGGCCTTCCAGAAGCGCTTCGGCTACGATGTGCTGGACCACGCCTTCGAGCTGGGCTATGATGTGCAGGGCGTGGAGTTCTCCAAGGCCCGCCATGACTTCTACGAAGTGGCCACCACGCTCTTCGTGGAGAACTTCGGAAAGCTCATCGGCGACTGGTGCGGCAAGCACGACCTCAAATACACCGGCCATGTCCTCTGCGAGGACGACATGCTCTCGCAGCGCAAATGCGTGGGCGCCGCGATGCGCTTCTACGAATATCAGCAGCAGCCCGGCATCGACCTCCTCTGCGAGGCCTGGGATCCCATCGACACCGCCAAGCAGTGCTCCAGCGTGGCGCATCAGCTCGACAAGCCCACCCGCCTCTGCGAATGCTACGGCGTGACTGGCTGGGACTTCCCCTTCGCCGGACACAAGACCCTCGGCGACTGGCTTGCGGTGCTCGGCATCAACTTCCGCTGCCCGCACCTCTCGTGGTATTCCATGGCCGCCGAGGCCAAGCGCGACTACCCTGCCAGCATCTCCTTCCAGTCCTCCTGGTATCCCTACTACTCGCTGGTGGAGGACTATTTTGCGCATCAGGCCGCCGCATTGCGGCTGGGCGAGGAGATCCGAGACATCCTCGTGGTGCATCCCATCGAGTCCGCCTGGGGCGCCAAGGCGCAAGTCCCAAATGCCGAGCAGAAGGCCTTCAACGCGCCCGTGATTGACGTGCGCAATGTCCTGCTGGCCAGTCATCTGGACTTCGACTACGGCGACGAGGACCACCTGGCTCGCTTCGCCAAGGTCGTCGGCAAAGGCTCCAAGGCCGTCCTCCAGGTCGGCGTCGCCAAATACCGCGTGGCGGTGCTCCCGAAGATGCTGACCATCCGCGCCACCACGCTGAAATTGCTGCAGGAATTCCAGCAGGCCGGCGGACAGGTGGTTTATCTGGACAAGGCCCCCGCCTATCTGGACGCGGAGAAGTCCGCCCAGCCCGCCAAGGCCTACGCCGCCTTCAGCGCCGTCACGCTGGAGACGCTGCCCAAGGCGGTGGCGACACGCGGCCGCCGCGTCTCCATCACTGTGCGCGGCAAAGGCGAACTCCCCGAGGTCTTCTACATGCTCAAGCAGGGCGAGGACTTCGAGACGCTCTTCGTCGTCAACACCTCCATGAAGCACGAGGGGAACCGTCCCAACGAATGCCCGCGTCTGCCAGGGCGCACCGCCGCCTATGACAAGGCGGTCGTCACGCTGAAGAGCGACTTGGCGGGAACCGGAACCGTCTATGAGCTCAATCAGGAGACAGGTGCTTGGACGAAACTCTCCAAGAGCGTGAAATGCTCTGCAGGAAAAGTCCAAATCACGGCCAGCCTCGCGGTCTTCCAGAGCCGCCTGTATGTGATCACCAATCAGGCGATTCCGAATGCGGCGCCGGAGACGGCGGAGCCGGAGGTCATCGGGGTCTGCGAGCTGCCGCACTGCTGCTGGGAATACCAGCTGGACAACCCGAACGCGATGGTCCTTGACCAGGCCATCTACGAGGTGGATGGCGAGTCCGACGAGCAGCTCCACTACATCCTGAAGATCGATGATGCCGTGCGCACGAAGATGGGGCATCGTCCCCGTGGCGGCGCGATGGTTCAGCCGTGGGTGGACGCGAACCGCAAGCCGACCAAGACGGTCAAGCTGAAGTTGACCTACTCGTTTGAGGTCGAGGCGCTGCCGCCGTCAGCGAGCAAACTCCAGCTGGCTTTGGAGCGTCCGGACCTCTACGCGATCACGTTGAATGGCAAGAAGGTCTCGAACCAGGCGAAGGGCTACTGGGTGGATCCCGCCATCCAGACCGTGGCGCTGAAGGTCGCGGATTTGAAACTCGGCACGAATTTCCTGGTGCTGGAATGCGACTACCACGAGTTGCTGCCGGGTCTGGAGGCGATGTATCTCCTGGGCGAATTCGGCGTGAAGGGCGCTCGCACCATGATTGCGCTGCCGGAGGAACTCGACCTGGGTGACTGGTGCGACCAGGGATTGCCCAACTACTCCGGCAATGTGACCTACCATGTGGATTTCCACCTCAACAAGCTCAAGAAAGGCGAGCGCGTGGCGGTGGACTTCGGCAAATGGGCGGGCGCGTTGCTCGGCGTGCGGGCCAACGGCGGAGAGCTGAAGCTCGTCGGCTGGGCGCCCTATCGCGTGGACATCACCGACCAGCTCAAGACTGGCGTGAATTGCCTGGAACTGGTGGTCTTCTTCAGCCGACGCAATGTCTTCGGACCCTTCTACGACTACGAGCAGAGTCCCTGGTGGTGCGGCTCCGAGGCCTTCAAGCACTTCCAGGTCTGCGAACGCCATCTGGTGAAGGGCGGTCTGCTGACACCACCCGCGCTTCTGCGGATGAAGGGGTAGTGCGGCTGTGGCGCGCAGGACGCGCGCCCGCCAAACCTCTCACCTCTCACCTCTCGCCTCTAACCTTTTCTGCAGGGCTTTGCGGGTGCGCTCGCAAGTGGGGTAATCGTGATAGAGGAAGCCATATTGTGCAAACCAGGCGGACTGGTCCAGAACATCTTGGAGTTCGGCGTCCCGCAGAACCGTTCGGTCCACCCCGAGGATGAGTGGAATATCTGGGTGCTTTGCGAGCCAGGAGAGGCGTTCGGCCAGTCCATTGGCGTGCCAGCGGTTGAATAGTTCCAGGTGGACCAGCGTGCCGTCCTGATGCTTGAAACTGAGGTCCGGGAAGAGGATTTCGCGTCCTTCGCCGCGCAAAAATGGCGTGTCGCCGACGATTTTCCAATCGGCGACCGTCTCCTGGAAATGTTGGTGGAACATCCGGATTTCATCCGGAACGTATGCCGCAAAATTATGATAGGGACACTCCAGGCGGGAATCCTGGCTGATGCGCAGCAGGACATTGTTGCGCGTCTTCCAGCTGACCTCCGCCTCTAGGCTCCATTGCTCCAGCGCGCAGACCGCGGGGAAGAAGATCGCCAACTGCAGGCCATAGCGCTTGGACTGGTCGAGAATGCTGGCCGGGCCATCCACGACAAGGTGCATTCGGAGCAAAGCGGGGGAGGTCGTCTCCCTGACCTCGTCCTCGGCCTCGACCATCGCCAGTAGCTGGAAAAAACGCAGATACTTGAAGAGACGTCGCAGACGTGGCGCGTCGGCGGTGGCGACGTGGATGTCCAGGCGTTTCGCGTTCAGCAGGATTCCCTGCACGAGGGCGAGATTGTAGCGATTGAGCAATTGTGGCGCGTTGAGGTCTTTGAATTCCTGCAGGCAGTCGTTTTCGGGGAGGTCGGCGTAGAGCCGGCCGTCTCGCAGAAGGGGATTGTCGGGGAGGCTGGCGTGTTGAAGAGTGTCATTCCACTCGGCGGCCGACGGCAGCGGCTCATTGCCCTGCAGAAGTTCTGCGGAACGCCGCAGGGCTTCGGCGCGCAATGCGGGGAAATCCAATTCCGCCAAAGAAGAGAAAGTGCTTCGTTCCTCCAGGAGCTTTCGCAACGCCAAGGCGAATCGTCGGTTGAATGCGCCATCGATAAGTGGGGCAAGGAATTCCTCGAGTTCGGCGGCGCTCTGATGCTGGAGGGCGGCGCTTCGATAGGCCTCCAATAACTGCGTGGCCAACTCCAAATGGGCGGGTGACGTGGTCTTTACGAAAGTCGGATGGACCACACCCTGTCGGCAAATGGCTGAGATGAGGCTACGATTCAGCATAATTCGTAATTGTTGCCCCCTGGTTCTCGCCCGCGTGCGTGCGAGTTTTATTGATACGCCGGATGGTTTCTTCGACGCTCGGAGACATAGGTCTCGCTAGTACCAAGGCTTACCAGTTCGTAGAGCAATGCGGTCTTGCCAGGAGAAGGCCGCAGAATGCGGCCAAGGCGTTGCACGTGTTCGCGCACCGAGCCAGAGCCGGAGACGATGATGCCCACGCTGGCGGCGGGCACATCCACCCCTTCGTTGAGCACCTTGCTGGTGACCAGCACAGGATAGCGTCCCTCGCGGAAGGCCTCCAAAAAGGCGATGCGTTCTGCGGTCTTGGTATGATGGGTGAGGACTGGCAGGCAGAACGTCGTGCCAATGCGGTAGGCGGTCGCATTGTCGGCGGTGAAAATCAGCGTGCGGTCATGGCGGTGGACTTGGAGCAGCTCGTGGATTTGCCGCAGTTTCGCCCGTGACGAACGTGCGATGCGGCGTTGCGCCAAATACGCCTTGAGGGCCTCGCGGCCATCCGGCTGGGTCGCGCAGGCCCGCAGAAAGAATCCCCAGCCCCTGGAACTGCCGAGGGAAATCTGATTCCGGTGCAGGAATTCCACATAGACGCCACGGTTTCGGTTGTATTCCTGCTGTTCATCCGCATCGAGTTCGACGTCCAGGGAAATCGTTTCGTAAGGCGCCAGGACCGTCGTCTCGGCCAAGTCGGTGATTTCTCTCCGAAAGCAGATTCCCCCAAGCAGATTTGCATATTCGGCGTCCTGACCGTCCTGCCGTTCGGGAGTCGCCGTCAGCCCGAGGCGCCATGGGGCGATGGCCAATCGCGCGAGTTGGGAATACATCGGTCCGGGCAGGTGGTGGCACTCGTCCACCACCAGCAGACCGAAGCGGTTGCCGAGAAACTCCATCTGCATGGCCGCGGAGTCGTAGGTGGATACGGTGATCGGCTGGACGTCATGCGCGCCGCCGCCTATCGTGCCCACGGGGCAATGAAACGCGTTGCGCAGTTGCAGAGCCCACTGCGCCAGGAGGTCCAGCGTCGGAACCACGATGAGCGTAGAACGCGCCGCCGCCGCGATGCACAACTGTGCGAGGAAGGACTTCCCCGTGCCTGTCGGCAACACCACGACGCCACGACGGCCTGCCTTCTCCCAGGCTGACAGCGCGGCGGACTGGTAGTCCCGGGGCGACTTGCCGGGGCGAAAATCCAAGTTCAGCGGTTCGTATGCGCGAGCCTGGTCATCGTAGGGGACATGCTGATGATAGAGCTCGGCGAGGATTGGCGCGTAATCGCTGGCCGAAGCACGCCAGCGCTGGACGCGGACGTCATATTTGCACCACTGGGTCAATTGACCTGGCAGGGGCTTCTCCTGCGTGGAGACCTCCTCGTCCCACAGAAGCAGCGTGCCGGATTGGAAGACCAGATGAATCAAGGTTAGAGGTTAGAGGTTAGAGGTTAG
>JAFYIW010000015.1 GCA_017538465.1 Victivallales bacterium | reverse complement strand
CAGAATCAAAATCAGAATCAGAATCCACCCGAGGAAGCATCAAAGTCAGGTCCGGCTTCCAAAGGGTTGGGATTCCTCGGTTTTCTTCTTGGCATTCCACTCAGCTACGTTTTCCAGCCAGGAATCATTCGTGCCAAGCTCACTTGTGGTGATTACATCATGAATCTACCAAAGATGATTTCGAATATCATAAAGGATCCCGACAAACTAGGCGTTCAGGTATTGCTAACTCTAGTCATCACCTGCGTTGTCACATCCGGAATCGGCCGCTTAATCGGAAAGGCCATTGACAAGTAAAATAGGAGACATGCGTCTGCATGTCTCTCAGAAATGTCTTGGAAACGAAGATTTGGCTATGTAGTAGCAGCAATTGCCATTGTTGCTATTGCCGTGCTCTGCTACCGAGGCCTATGCGAACGGATGGCGCTACAGGCCTCGGATGTCAACATCCCAGTTCTTCCTGGCGATGTGATGCTATTTGACAGCTGCACGCCCCGGGGGCTCGTGGTGCGACTGACAAACTCAAGATCCGAGTATGCCCACATTGTCCTTGTATGCCAAGGAGGGAAGAATCCGCTCCTCATTCATGCGGATCCTAAACTAGGTTGCGTAGCCGAAACCCTTTCAGAATACCTTTCCAACAACAAAGTACTGGAAATTGCCGTATTACGCCCTGCTGTCTCGAACGAACAACTTCAGGAAGTTGTCGGATATGCCCAAAAGACGGTCAAGGAACGCCTGCCGTTCAAAAACTCTTTCCGCTATGACGAAGGCAAAGGCCTCTATTGCACTGAGCTTGTCTTGAAGGCCTATAATCAGGCTGGCATAAAACTATTGCCGAACATCTGCCAAGGAGACATTGTGCGTCCAGAGCGTCTGTTAGAATCAGAATTTCTCACCAACGTGGCACGCATAAAATCCTCAATGCACTAACTTCCATACCCCTCAACACGCCAGACATCAAATTGCGACTCCTTCCTGGTGAACTGAAAGGGGAAATGGCTCCACCGAAGTGACCGACCGCCCTGCCCTCATGACAAGCTGACGGTATAATTCCCGCATTTCAATCGGGCGATGAAATCCCGGAGGTGGCGCTCCAGCCGGCGCGTGAGGGCGGCTTTGGCCTTCTTGGTCGGCTGCACATCATACTGGCCCAGCAGAAAATGGAACAGGGCGAAATAGGAGACCGCCAGATCCTGGGCGTCGTCCCCGGAGACGTTCTTTCGGAAGATGTCCTCCAGATATTGAATGACGCCGCTGCCCAGATACTGCTGGTACAACTCCGCGAAGTGACGGTCACGATACTGCTCGATGGTGAGCAGATGACGGAATTGCACCGCGAATGCATCTTCAGTCCAGTGACGGAAGAAATCCAGCGTGAACGGGACCAGATTCTCCAGGTCCACTTGGTCATACGACGCGGGATTCTGCACGGCGGGCTCCTGCGGAACCATGTTCTGCCGGGAAATCTCCGCGTCCCGCTCCTCCATGCGGCGCAGAATGGCCTCCAGGAGCTCCTGCTTGCTTCTGAAGTGGACATACAGCGCCGACGCCGTCAGTTCCAATTCGCCGGCGATGTCCCGCACGCTGACGCCCGCAAAGCCCCGCCGAGCAAAGAGGCGCAGGGCGGTTTCGAGAATCAACTCCCTCGTCTTGCGCATCGTGGTTCATGCTCCGGAGAACAGCTGCCCCGGCAGACGCAGACGTTCCTTGGGCGGGAATTGCCGGTCGAACTCCTCGGCCAGTTTCTCGTCCACGAAATATCCCTCAGGCACACGGTATTGCATTGGGAGACCCTGCAGGACGCCTTCCTTGAGTTCCTTGCCGAGGAAATAGGGCACCGGCTCGTCCGCCGGCTCGTCCATGTAATGGACGCCCATAGTGGAAGCGACCACAAAGCCCGACTTCCCGTAGAAACCGACATTGCCCTCCAGAAACACCCCGACCGCCTCCGTTTCTGCGGCCAGGACCAGCGATTGGTCGAGGAGCAGCTTCCCGAAGCCCTTCCGCTGATGGGCCGGGTGAATGCAGATGGGGCCCAGAGTGAGAATCGGCAACTCCTCCTGGGATGAAGTCCGCAGGACATTCTTCACATACATTGCCTGCCCGATGATTTCCCCATGCCGAATCAAAAGCAGATTCAAGGCAGGGCAGAATTCGGGACGACTGCGGAACTCGTGGAGCACAAAATGCTCCAGGCACCCCGGACGATACACATTCCAGAACGCCTCGCGCACCAGACTCTCCGTGGCAAGGCGTTCCTCCGGGCGCTCCGCCCGAATCTCAATCTCATCATGCATGACAGGCCTCCCTGAAAGGTGAACGACAGATAATATAATGAACAGTCGTTCATTTTTCAAGCGGCTTCCGCGGCTCAGGGCTCGGGGTTCAGGCAGCTGCCCTCAAACACCTGGAGCCTTTTGGTCTCCTTGCCCATCCCCTCCGCGACTCTCCTCGCCGTCGGGATGACCCCCTGGACGCTTTCGCACAGTTCACGACGGGAGTCATTGAAAACCCTCTGCGCCTCGGCCAGTTTGTCTCCGACTTTGCCGAATGTCCCGACGAACTTGTCCAGCCGGTCAATGAGTTTTTGGGTGTTGTCGAGGATGTTCTCCTGATTTTTGCTCTGCTTCTCAAATTGCCAGGCCATCCGGATCAGCCAGAGCAGGGGATACAGCGACATCCGGGAGACCAGGACCACCTTCTGGTTTTTGAAGGCATCCTCCCATAGCCCGCGATCGTTGCCCAGGGCCAGCGCCAGCGCGCCCTCATTTCCCATGAACATGATTGTCCAGTCGAAGCTGGAATGCGCCCTTGCCCGGTTGCCGTACTCGTGATACTTTTTTTCCCCCAGGAGCCGGATATGGTTCCTGACGCTGGCAAGGTGCTCCTTCAGCGCCTCGGCTCTGCTTGCGTCGTCCTTTGCCTCGATGTATTTCAGATAGGCGTTTATGCTCACCTTGCTGTCGATGAAAACCCGGCGTCCATCCGGGAAGAAGACCGTCGCGTCGGGAATCAGACGTTCGCCTTTGCCGGAGGTGACGAAGGTCTTTCCGGACTCGTCGGTGATGGCCTGCTGCATCGCGAAATTCTCGCCTTTGACGAGGCCGCAGTCAACCAGCGCCTGCTCCAGCTGAAGTTCCCCCCAGTTCCCCTGGAGTTTGTTGGTTCCGCGCAGGGCATTGGTCAATCGGTCCGCCTCCGAGACCATCCGGTCCGCATTCTGCTTGACGTTTTTGACCTGCTCCTCCACGGAGGATTTCAGGGATGCGCGCTCCTTCTGCGAGATGGCGAGCTGCTCGTGGAGATCCTTGAGCTTTTCCCGGAAGGGTTCGAAGAGCTCCTTCATCTGCCGCTGGTTGCTGGCGTCCAGCTTCACGGTGCGCTCCTCGAGCATCTTCCCCGCGCTGTTCTGGAACTCCTCCCGCAGCGCGGTCAGCTCCTTCCGCCAGCGCTCCTCCGATGCGGCGGTCGCCTTGGCGAAGTCCTCCTTCTGCTGGGCAAGACGCCGCTCGCATTGCTGGACCAATCCCTCCGCCGCCTTCTCGGACGCCTCCTGGCTCTGCTTCAGACGAGCCTCCTGCTCCTTTATCGTCTTGTCATAAAAGGACGCCTGCTCCTGCTTTTGACGCTCGGCCTGCTCCTGCTGCTGGCGAAGACGTTGCTCGTACTGCTCCGTCAGAAGCCGTTTCGCCTCATCGTAGGCCGCAGACTGCCTGGACATGGCGTCCTGGGCAGATCGCTCCTTCTGCCGCAGCAAGGCCTCGTTGGCCTCCTTCTGTCCCTGCAGCTGTCCCTCGAAATTTCTCTTCTCCCGTTCCAGTTCATCCTGGTGACGGGAGATCGCGGCGCGCTGCAGCGCCCACAGAACCAGGAGGGAAACCAGACCGATTGCCTCAACACCGACGATAATCCACAACTTCTCTTGCATCTTTGCTGACAGTTATGCGCGAAGGAGAGCCTTGCGCCGCCACTTCGACGGGCGCTGTAATATGCCCATAATGTAACGCCATCTTCCATGGAGGGGTGCGGGCAAAGCAAAATCATCCTCCTCGCCGCGTCCCGAAATGGCGGTCCGGGTTGCAGATGACGGCGCCTTTCCACGATAATCTGGCGGTGCATCAGAGCGCGTGTCCTCCAGACACCTTGATCACTTGGCCCGTGAGCATTCTGGCCTGCGCGCTGGCCAGGAACAGGATGGTCTCCG
This sequence comes from Victivallales bacterium, assembly GCA_017538465.1. GTDB lineage: Bacteria > Verrucomicrobiota > Lentisphaeria > Oligosphaerales > Oligosphaeraceae > RGIG1601. Next base: position 385 of record JAFYIW010000015.1, on the reverse strand, counting down.
CGATGTCCTCCGGCTGAATCAGCTTTCCCATCGGAATCAGCGGAAGGACGGACTTCTCCAGCGCGCCGTCAATCCATCCGGTCTGCGTGGGGCCTGGCGCGACGCAGTTCACGGTGACGCCATACTTCGCCGCCTCCAGGGCGATGCTGCGGGTCAGCGCCTCCAGGGTCGCCTTGCTTGCGCCATAGGTGATCTGGCCCGCGAAAACCTGCGCGGCATCCGTGGAGATGTTGATGACTCTGCCGTAGTCGCCGCGGTGGCGGATGAATTCCCTGGTCATCAGAATGCCTCCCCGGACATTGACCGCGAAGGTGTCGTCAATCACCTTCGCGGTGATTTTCTCGATGGTGTCAAAGCCATTCTCGTCATCCACCGCCGCATTGTT
>JAFYIW010000124.1 GCA_017538465.1 Victivallales bacterium | reverse complement strand
ATGCGCCAGAGGATGTAGGGCTCGAAGGGAGCGGAGAGCGCCGGGAACAATTTGGTCAGTCCGGGTATCCAGCCATGCTTGTCCAACCAGGGATAGACGATGTCGGCCCAGTTGCGGGAGACGAGCATTCCGCCCAGGGAGAGTAACATGCCGGAGACCAGCGAGAGCCAGGCGCCCAAGGTGGTGCCGAAACGGCCATAAAGTCCGAAGACCATCACGGGGCCGCAGCCGCCCATCCACATGGAGCACATGATGTCGGCGTAGAGCTTGAGGTAGTCCAGTTGACTCATGTAGCTGGATCCAAGGAAGAACCAGACGGCCACCCCGATCGTGACGGCACGGATGACCCAGATGTGCTGCTTGGGAGTGAAGCCGTTCTTCTTGAAGGGCAAAATGACATCCTGGGTGATGGTCAAGGCCGCGCTGTACATGCGGCTGTCATCGGTGGAGACCATCATCAGAATCATCAGCAGACAGAAGAGACCGGTCAGACCTTTCGGGAGGAGATTCCGCATGGAGGCGGCCAGCATCTGCTGACGGTACAGCGTGCTGTATTCCTGGGTGTTCTTGTTGGCCTCTCCCGTGCGGTCGCGCAGCTCGTCCTCGGCCTTTTCGATTTCCGCCTCGGCGGCCGCGCCGTTGCTTTTCAGGGAATCGACGTTTTGCTGGAGTTCGCCGATGTGTTTGGTGCGGAAGAACTGCACGCGGGCGGTGTCGCAATAGGGAGTGTCGAGATTCTGCTCCTGGGAGAGTGGCGCGTCCACGCCGATCACATGGTTGACTGGGGGGATGGCGGCAATGGCGTTGTCAAACTGCTCGCGGTCGTCTTTGTCCGCGACCATCTGAAGGGAGATGTGTCCGGAGAGGTAGTTGCGGATGGTCTTGGACTTTTCGGAGAAGTTGCGGTGATTGAGGAGGGTGATGAGCATGACGGCCATCAATACATAGAAGATGGTCATGAAGCCATTTCGCCAGGTGCCCAGGATGCTGGCCATTTTCTGCTCGTGGGGGGTCTTGGCGGCGGAGGTGTTGCCGGCGCCGATCCAGCTGGCGCGGTGCATGACCGTGACCACGATGGTGACGATGAGCGCGAATACGTTGAAGTCACGCAATTTGCTTACGTCAAAAGAGTTCAGGAAACTCTCGCCGGCCACGCGGTCGCTCATGACGGGAATGATTTCATTGGACCACGAGAAGGTGCACAGCACGAAGATGGTGAAGATGACGAGCATCGGGTAGCAGAAGAGTCCTTGGATGGTGTCGGTGATGACCAGCGCCAAGGTGCCGCCCAGGCAGATGATGGTGGTCGCCAGGCTCAGGGTGATGACGACCACGACCATGAAGGTCGGGAAGGAGTGCCCGAACAAGGTGATTTCGTGTGGCAGATCCAGGAAATAGATGAAGAAGCGTGCGGCGAGGGCAGGCATGATCATGTTGGCGAACATCTCGGAGACCGAGCGCAGGGCGGCCGCGAAGATGCGGAACGAACGGCTGTAGCGCATCTCCAGCCACTGTCCCAGCGACATCGCGCGGGTTTCGCGGAAACGATACACGCAGAAGCCAGTCAGCGAAAGCACCAGTCCCAGGGGGGCGATGATGTTGTTCCAGAAGCTCATCGCGAAGCCCGTCTTGTACTGCATCTCGACCTGGGTGAGCAACACGATGATGGACAGGGCGTTCGCCACGTCCGCCACGCTGATGACATAGCGGCCGCAGATGCGCCCGGCCGCCAGATAGTCGGCCACACTGCGCACATAGCTGCGCGAGTGATAGGCCATGAACATCACGAAAGCAACAGGGACAAGAACAATGAGCCAGTCAAGAATAGACATAGAGACGTGGAGGTGAAATGGATGAGGAAAACTGGGGTGTGCAGCACACGCGCGTGCGTCAATTCTTCACGGAAAGAAATTGCGGGTAATATATCGCCTTTTCTGGAAAACAAGATTCCGAAAGGGCGATTTTGGTTTAGATGTCAGGAATTGTCGGGATTTTGTGCATTGGACGATTTTTCCGAAGAGTGTCTTCGGGAGACCAGAATGCAGATGGTTAGTGTCATGGCGGCCAGTAGCGTCTTGTTGGCGGCATGAGGGAAGCAGACCATGGCGATGCCGATGACCAGGGCGGTCATGCCGCCTCCGACCATCGCGGGGAACCAGTTTTCGCGCTGCCGGCACAAATCCACCAGAATCACCACGAAAAGCGCGAGCATGGCGAATTCGATGCCTTCCGTCGGGAAGGGCAGATGTCTGCCCAGCAGTGTCCCGATCACGGTGCCGGACACCCAGTAGCAGATGTCGAAGATCACCACGCAGCTCACGAAGCAGCGCTGGAGTTTTCCATGCCGCCGGCTGGAGACGATGATGGCGTAGTTCTCGTCGGTCAGTCCCAGAATCAGCACTGCGCGCAGCCACCATGGATAGTTTTTCCAGACGCGCACAAAGGGCAGTCCATAGACGCTGTAGCGGATGTTGATGAGGAATGCGAGCAATGCCGTGGCGGGCAGGGAATACTGCGCGGCGTTGCGCAGCATCTCGACGGCGGCGAACTGCATGCTTCCGGAGACTGTGAAAAGACTGGTCAGGGCAGTGCATCCCGCATGGAAGCCAGGCACCTGGGTGGCGACGAGGATGCCAAAGGCAATGCCCATGGTCTCATATCCCATCAGCACCGGGAGCGAGGCGATGAAGGCCTCGCGGATGGTGGGGCCGTAGCGTCGCCTGGTGATGTTGGCTGTGTTTCCGGAAGTGCCCATGCGCCAGAATCCAAGCGAACTCCGCGGTCAGCTCCTGGCGGAGAGAATCTCGTGGATTTTCCGGGCCAGATCCGCCAGACGGTAGGGCTTGCGCAGAAAGCCCGCCGCGCCGGCGTCCATGACATCCTGAATCTCTTCCTGGGAGACATAGCCGCTGGAGGCCAGCACCTTCACGTTGGGGTCCAGCTCCTTCAGGATGAAAAAAGTCTCGCGTCCGCCCATGTTGGGCATCAGCATGTCCAGAATCACCAGGTCAATCAGTCCGGGGTTGGAGCCGTAGATTTGAATCGCCTCCTTGCCGTCGCCAGCCAGAATGATGCGGTAGCCCAGCTGCTGGAGCATGTCGGAGATGACATCCCAGATCATGTCCTCGTCATCCACCAGGAGGATGGT
>JAFYIW010000123.1 GCA_017538465.1 Victivallales bacterium | reverse complement strand
TGTATGGATAGGCTCCCGTAAACGCCTGAATCGTCACGGTGAAGTCGCCGGTGTGGAGATTCGGTTCGTCGGCGGACATGTTCCATGTCACGCGATGAGAACCCGCCTTCACCACGCCGTCCGCGCCGTCGCCTTCGAGCGTCTTCAGCGGGAAAGTACGGTCCGCCGCGCCGTCCTTGCCGAGGAACCCGACATAGACGTCCGCGCCCGCGTCCTCATAATCGACGGTGTAGTCGATGTCCACCAGGCCATTCCAGGGCCAGCGTTGCTGAACCTTCTCCACGGAGACCGACACCTCGCCGGCAACCGCCGCCACACACATCCACAGGGCAAACGCCCAGACACACCATTGCTTCATTGTTTTTGTCCTTTGGTTAAGAGTAATGAATCACCAATTGAAAAATGGAAACGCCTCTCCCGACAGAGGCGGTAAAAACATCGATACCCTGCAAATATAATCTGCACGGATTTATCATATTATAACATAAGGAAATAGATTTTCTCGCAATTGCGGAATTTAACCCCACGCAGGGCGCGCTGGAGCGCGGCCCTCCTGGCGACCTGTCAGGAAATCGCGGCGAATTCGGCAAAGGGTTTGGCAAGTTTGTCACCCGGCAGTATATTATGGCAGATACAGAAAATCATTCATGATTTGCCAATACAGTGGAAATAAAATACATACATCGTTCAATTGAGCGGAAGTTACGGGCCGACGCGCAGAATTTCAAGGCGATTCTGGTCACGGGGGCGCGTCAGGTCGGCAAGTCCACTCTGCTCCGGAAACTCTTCACTGGCTACAAGTATGTGACGCTGGACGATCCGTTTCTGGAACACCAGGCCCGCAATGACGGCGATCTGTTCCTGACCCTCAACCCGCCGCCGTTGGTCATCGACGAGGTGCAGTATGCGCCAGAGTTGTTCCGCCACATCAAGATGCATTGCGACGCCTCGGATGGACGTGGACTTTTCTGTCTATCCGGCTCGCAGCAGTTCCCCCTGATGAAGGGCATTTCCGAAACGCTCTCCGGGCGCATCGCCATCATCGAGCTGGACGGGCTGTCACTGCGTGAAATCCAGCGGGACGCCTTTTCGCTGCCGTTTCAGCCCACGCTGGAGTATGTCCAGGAACGGGCGAAGAGCGCGCGTGCCCCGCGGAATCTTTGGGAAATCATCCATCGTGGCTCTTATCCGGAATTGCAAAATCCTGACATGGAGTGGTCTGCCTACTATGGCAATTATGTCAAGACCTATCTTGAGCGCGATGTGCGTGCGTTGTCAGCAGTGCAGGACCTGGATTGCTTTCAACGCTTTATCATCGCGACAGCCGCCCGAACCGGCGAGGTTCTGAATTATGCCAAGATCGCCAATGACGTCGGCAAGGATGCGGTGACCATCAAGCACTGGATTTCCATTCTGGAGGCCTCCGGGCTCATCTATCTGCTGGAACCCTATGCCAACAACGCCTTGAAACGCGCGGTGAAGACTCCAAAACTCTATTTCCGCGATACGGGGCTGGTCTGCTATCTGACCCGCTGGTTATCCGCAGAGGCGCTGGCCTACGGCGCAATGAACGGGCATGTCTTCGAGACATTCGTAATCTCCGAGATATTGAAGTCGTATGCCAACAGCGGTCAGGATTACCGCCATTTCGTTTCCTATTACCGCGGGCGTGACAAGATGAAGCAGAAGATCAATGGCGAGGTGGTTGAGGAAGACGGTGAAATCGGCCTTGTCATTGAGACGGACGGGATGCTTCATCCCATTGAAATCAAGCAAAACAGCAATGTGTCAGCCACGGCGACGGCGGCGTTCCAGATACTCGATAAAATACCAGACCGCAAGCGCGGGATGGGAGCGGTCATCTGCAATTGTCCTCATCCGGGTATGCTTCGTGAAAATGTCCTGCAACTTCCCGCATGGTATATCTGATTCATGATTTGACAATCGGAAGATAAATTGAGAAGGGCGCGGGAGGGACGCGCTCCCGCGCGACCTGCATGGTAAGGGATAATACAAATCCCAAGAAGGCCGTGCGGGCGCGCACGGCCCTCCCGATAGTTTCAGAGCGCGGGCCAGTTCACGAGGGTGATGCCACGACGACCTTCTCCGAGATGACGGAAGCGAATAGTGCGAAGACGTTCATCATCCAGCAGCCCGGCGATTTGTTCGGGCCATTCAATCAGGGTGATGGCGTTGGGCTGGAAGAGGAATTCGTCAATGCCAAAGGCCAGAGCGGCATTTTCGTCCGTGATGCGATACATGTCCAGATGATACAAATATTCGCCATTGGGACGGCGATATTCCTGTGCGACGGTGAAGGTGGGGCTGGTCACCGCCTCGGTGATTCCCAGTCCGCGGGCGATGCCGCGGGAGAGCACGGTCTTTCCGCAGCCCAAATCCCCGACCAGCGCGACCACGCTGCCCGCCGGGAGCATCCCCGCCAGACGCTCGCCCAGAGCCAGGGTCATCTCTTCGCTTTCGGAGATGAACTTCTGCGTCTTCTCCGCCAGTGCCGAATCGGGAATCGCCTCGTCTTGGAAGTCGAAATCCATTACTGCTCCAACCGGTTGAGCGCCTGCAGCACCTGCGTCATGTCGCGATAGCGATCCGCCAGCTTCTTCTCCAGGCACTTCATGACAATGAACTCCAATTGCGGCGAGATGGCGCTGTTCCATTCGTGCAGGGCACGCGGATGAACCTGCGAGCTGGCCTGATGGCGCCACAGCTTCTTCTCCGTCTTGCCAGAGAAGGCGATATGCCCGCTAAGCAATTGGTAGGCGATCAGTCCGAAGGCGAAGACGTCGGAACTGGGGAAGGAGACATGGTCAATGAACTGCTCCGGCGCCATGAAGGCGGGCGTGCCCATCTGGCGATGCGGCCCGTTGTCCGAAGCCTCGCGCGTCAAGTCGAAATCCGTTAGCTTGACCTCAATGACATTGTGGTTCCGCTGCACCAGGAAATTCTCCGGCTTGACATCCAGATGCATGAGGCGATGCTCGTGAACCCAGCTGAGTCCCTGGGCGATTTGACGGATGATGAGTTCGGTGTTCTCCTTGATGCGATAGTCGTTCAAGGTCATCATGGAGCGCAGCGTCATGCCGTCCACGAACTCGATGATTTCGTAGGGACGGAAAAAACGCGACCCACTGCCCAGGGAGTTCTGGATATTCGGATGCGGCGAGAGGACCTGGCGATGGCGGGTACCCTCCGTGAAGCGTCTTCGCACGGCAAACCGGAACAGCTTCGAGGTCTGAAGCTCCCGCAGAAGCGCGATGGTGCCGTCACTCATGCGCACCTTGCGGAGATTGGCGACGCCGCCCACCGCGAAGTCGCCGATGACTCGATATGGCAAATGTCCGGAAGCCATAACCAACAGGGAAAATCAGACATTCAGAATGCCGCCGGCCAAGACAATGCGCCGGTCCTCGGCGGTCAGGGTGCATTTCAAGACGAACCTGCGCACCGCGCCGTCGGGCGCGATGAGTTCCGCCTGGACCTCGTCACCCTCCAGAAGCTGTTCGGCAACCCGCCCGATACGCAGATGACTGCCTTCCTGGATGGCCTCGTAGTCCGCCGGATCCGTGAAATACAGCGGCAGGATGCCGAAATTGACCAGGTTGGCGGCGTGGATGCGCTCAATGGAGATGGCCAGAACCGCACGGATGCCCAAATACATCGGGCAGATGGCGGCATGCTCGCGGCTGGAACCCTGCGCGTAGGACTCGCCGGCCACAATGAAACCGACTTTGCCGGCATCACGCAAGGCCGCCGCGCGCTCCGCGAAGGTCGGCCTGCCCGCCTCGTTGAAGCACTCAAAGACGACTTTCGCGTAGCGCGGAATATTGCTGCGCAGCTTGAGGTTCGCGCCGGCCGGCATGATGTGGTCGGTGGTGATGCGGTCGGCGACCTTGATCACCGCCTCGCCATCCAGGGTGTCCGGCAATGGCGTGCAATGCGGCGGCTCGCCGATGGTCTCCTTACGGACAATCGCCGCCGCGGTCCCCGCCGGCGGGGGGGCGATGATCATGCGGTCGTCGATGACGAATTGCTTCGGCATTTCCCAGACCGGCTCGGCTAGGCCGAACTCCTCGGCGGCCTGCCGCGGATCGCTGAGCACCCCCGTGAGGGCAGTCGCCACCGCCGTCGCAGGCGAAACCAGATAGCTCTGGTCATTCTTGGTGCCGGAGCGGTTCAGGAAATTGCGGTTGAAGGTACGCACGGTGATGGAGTCGGAGGCCGGGCTGAAGCCCTGTCCGATGCATGGCCCGCAGGCGCTTTCCAGAATGCGGCAGCCCGCCGCGAGCAGGATGGCCAGCGAGCCGTCCTCCGAGAGCATCCGCAGGACCTGCTTGGAGCCGGGAGCGATGCCCAGGGTGCATCCGGGGTTCACGATGCGTCCCTTCAGCATTGACGCAACCAGCCGCAAATCTTTGAGGGAACTGTTGGTGCAGGAGCCAATCAGCACCTGGTTGACGGGAAGCCCCGCCACCTCGGCGACGGTCTTGATGTTGGCGGGATTCGAGGGACAAGCCGCCAATGGCACCAATTCGGAGAGGTTGATTTCAATCACGCGGTCATAGTGGCAGCCTGGCTCGGCGGCCAGCGGGCGCCAATCCGCCTCGCGGCCTTCGGCGGCCAGGAATTCGCGCGTCGCCGCGTCCGAGGGAAACACCGAGGTGGTCACGCCCAGTTCCGCGCCCATGTTGGTGATGGTCGCGCGCTCCGGCACGGAAAGCGTCTTGACGCCATCGCCGTAGTATTCCACCGCAGTGCCCACGTTGCCTTTGCTGGAGAGAATCTCCAGGACCTTCAGGATGACGTCCTTGGCCGAAACCCAGGGAGCAAGCCGACCGGTCAGATGGATGCCGATGACACGCGGGCAGACCAGCTTGAAGGGGTGCCCGGCCATTGCGCGCGCCACGTCCAGACCACCGGCGCCGATGGCGACCATGCCGATGCCGCCGCCAGTGGGAGTATGGGAATCCGAGCCTAGAAGCGTCTTGCCAGGAATGCCGAAGCGCTCCAGATGCACCTGGTGGCAAATGCCATTGCCGGGGCGAGAGAAATAGACGCCCTTGGCCGCGCAGACACTCTGCAGATAGAGGTGGTCGTTCGCGTTCTCCGGCCCCATCTGGCTGGTGTTGTGGTCCACATACTGCACTGAAATCTCGGTTTTCACGCGCTCCACGCCCATCGCCTCCAGCTCCAGGAATGCCATGGTGCCGGTCGCGTCCTGGCACAGGGTCTGGTCAATGCGGATCTGAATGGGCGAACCAGGCTTGAGTTCCCCTGCGACAAGATGGGAGGCGAGAATCTGCTCGATGAGGGTCTTGGACATACGAATATTGAAAAAAGAGACGTTACTAGGGGGGAAAGAGTTACCAGTCCACGGCAAGGCCGGCCGCGTTGATGCCGCTGCCAATGCCGAGCATCGCCAGCCGCATGCCATCCCGCAGGGCGCCGGTCTCTTCAGCCAGCGTCACCGCCAGAGGCAACGACGCCGAGCCGCAATTGCCGAAGCGCTCAAAGACGGGGTAGTCCAGCGACACCGGCAAACCCAGTTTGGCGAAGAGCTGGTCCCGGTGGATGCGGGACACCTGGTGCCCGCAAATCAAGTCGGGCAACTGGCCGTCAGACCATCCGGCCTCGGCCTTCAGACGTTCCCACATCCGACAGGCGACCTGTATTCCCTGCACCATGAGCTCATGGGAATCCGTCTGCATGGTTGGATGGCTGTTCTCGGTCATCGCGCCATCCGCCACCATGCCCTGACAAAGCGCCTGCTGGCCGCAGGAAGACGCATTCACCACCACCTTCAGATGATGACCTTTGACGGGACAGTCAAAATCATCCCGCGCCAACAACACGGCGCAGGCCGCCGACCCGATGGTCAAATTCGCGAACTCCCGTTTCAGAGACTGTCGGGTGACCGAGGCATCCTCCAGCAGATGCCGGATGGTGTTTTCGACGAGCGGACCGCCATTTTCGCCGGTCACCGCCAAAGCGCAGCGGATTTCCCCCCGTTCCAGGAGCGCGGCCAGCATCTGGATGCCGGAGGCCATGCCGAGACATGCGTTGGAGAGGTCAAAATTCAGGATGTCGTCGTGCAACCCCAGACGATTCACCACCGCAGTGGAGGTCGCCGGTTCGGCGAAGTCATGGGACACGCCGCAAAAAACGACCGCATCCAGCGCGGCGGCCTCCAGGCGGGCCTTCTGCAAGGCAAGCCGCCCCGCCTCGGCGGCGACTTCGCTGGGCAAGGTCCCGGGCGTCCAAAAACGCCGTTCGCGGATGCCAGTCATCATCTCCAGACGTCCCTCCGGAAGATGAAGCCGCTCGTAAAAGGGACGCAGACGCTCTTCCAAGTCGGCGGAAGTCATGGTGATGGGCGCCGTGACCTGCGCGAAAGCCAGAAGATTGACGTGGCCCAAGCGCACTATTTGTCCCCCTTCAGGATGTTGAGCCCCAGCACCAGGAGAAGAAGGAGGCTAACCAAAAAGCCGATTTCCCCCCAGACGGAGACCCCGTGCCACAGTGGCTTCACTTCGCCGATGGTCAGCAGTGCGCTGGTCACGAGCATCCCCGCGACGCAACAGGCCACGGAACGCCGGTTCTGGGCATGCAGATAGTAGCGGAAAATCTCCTCGCGGTCCTCGATGTTGTGCCGCAAAGTCATTTTCCCCTTCATGAGCTGATGGAAGAAAGCCCGCAGGCCACCGGGAACCGCCGCGAGATTCTCCCGCAACTCCACCAGCTCCTCCAGTTGACGATGCACGGACTTGGTGAAATTCAGGTGCCCCAAAAGAGTCTTCTCGACATATGGCCTGAGGTGTTCCTCCAGATTGAACTGGGGGTTAAGCCGGCGCCCAAGATTGTCAGAAAGCCCCATCGCCCGCGCCATCAGGTAGATGTGCGGACGAAGGGAAATCTTGAACTGGCGACACAGCTCGTAGAGCTGCCGCAATGCGCCAGGGACATCCAAATCCTTGATTTCGCCATAGAAATTGCGGTCGATGAATTCTCCCACTGCGCATTCCAGGTCATCCAATTCCGGCTCCTGTTCATAGACCGTCAACTTCAAAAGCATTCTGGCGGCATGACACTCGTCGTGATCCAGGACCGCCATCAGCAGACGGCAGAAAAGACGGCGTTCCTGTTCGGTGATGCGCCCACACAGCCCAAAGTCAATGTAGCAAAGTCGGTTGCCCGGCAACACGAAGAGATTGCCGGGATGCGGATCGGCATGGAAAAAGCCGTAGGTGAAAAATTGCTTGAGCGCCAGTTCCGCTCCGTCATTGGCCAATTTCACCAAGTCACAGTCACTTTGCTCGATTTCTTCAAACCGATTGCCCTTGATGCCGTCAATCCACTGCATCGTGAGGACCTGCGAGCTGGACAAATCATCCCATACCCGCGGAACCACCAGCGCCTTCTCGTTGGCGAACTGGCGGGCGAAATGCTTGATGTTGCCACGCTCGATATTGAAGTCCATCTCCTCCAGAATCGCGCTCCTGAACTGCTCCACCAGCCGCGGCAACAGAAGATAGCGCAGAGGAGGGAAGTTCTCGTTCAGGTTTTTGGCCAGAAACCGCAGCACATCAATGTCCGCCAAGACCTGTTTGCGGATATTCGGGCGCTGGACCTTGACAAAGACCACGGCGCCATCTGTCAGCACGGCGCGGTGCCCTTGCGCAATAGAGGCCGCCGCGCATGGCGTCTCATCAAATTCCCGGAACAGCTCGCTTAAGGGCTTGCCCAATTCACGCTCGACGATTTCCTTGACTTCCTTGAACGGAAATGGCGGAACGTCATCCTGCAGTTTTGACAATTCGTTGACATATTCCATGCCAACCACATCCGGACGCGTAGAAAGCATCTGCCCCAGCTTGATGAAGGTCGGCCCCAGTTCCACCAAGGTCTTGCGGATTCTCTGCGGCAAGCTGTCTGTCGAGGAGGATTTGCTGTATCTCCCCGGAACCAGCCAACGCAGTCCCCCAAAGAACATCCCAAGGCCATTCTTGAACAATACCGTCAAGATTCGCCGCACATGATTCATGTTGGCGAGATAGCGGTAGGTCTTTACGATGGGAACAAGCAGACTGCCCATTCTAGTTCAAAAGGTG
>JAFYIW010000122.1 GCA_017538465.1 Victivallales bacterium | reverse complement strand
GCCCCCAAAACCGGGACAGCCGGGACATGTGCAGCAGCCCCCAAAACCGGGACAGCCGGGACATGTGCAGCCCCCAAAACCGGGACATGTGCAGCAGCCGCCCAAACAGGGACGGCCGGGACATGTACAGCAGCCAGGCCATGCGCAGCCGCCCAAACAGGGACGGCCAGGCCATGTGCAGCAGCCGGGACCTGCGCAGCCCCCCAGACCGGGCAATACGCCCCACCCGAAATCCAATGGCCCACATCATGGCAAGAATCCCCGATAAACAATCCGGCCATTCCTCCTCATAAATTTCCATGGACAACTGCCCCGCCCCACCTGCGGGGCAGTTTTTCATTTTCCACCCCAATTTTTCCTTGCAACGCAATTTTTGCAACGCGGTTGCGTTTATTATTACAAAGAAGATAAGAAAGCCATTTCAAATCACCTCCATCGGCATCTTAACATCCAGCCATGCATACCTTCACCCGCAAACTCCTGCCCCTTGCCTGTGGCCTCTGCCTGACCCTGGTTGGCTGCGCCACCGTCAAGGAGGCCCGTAAAATCCAGCACGACCCATCCGTCATGCTGCCAGGCGAATACACCATGACGGCCGAACAGGCGGGGCTACGTGCCGACCGTCCGATGAACCTCTCGGAACTGGAGGCCATCGCACTGAAATGCAATCCCAGCGTCCTCCAGGCCACGCTCGCCGTCAACCAGGCCACCTACGCCTTGAAGGACGCCAAGGCGCAATATCTCCCCAACGCCAATCTCTCGGCAAGCCACAACCGGGCGACCGCCAACCGTGACCGACACCACGGCACCACCCACAACACCGGCTCCTATAGTGGCAGCATTGGCCTTTCGCTTGTTCTATTCGACTTCGGGAAAAAGGATGCCGCCATTGAACAAGCCGAGAAAAACCTCCTGGCCGCCGCCAAAGAATACACAGCAGCCCGCAATGCCGTCGTCTATAATGTCCGCAAAGCCTTTTTTGAGCTCAAACGCAATATCGGACTGCACGAGGTCGCGGTGGATGCCGTGCAGCAGTATCTGGATCACCTTGAACAGGTCAAGCTCAAGCGTGAGATTGGTGCCCTGATGGACTATGACGTCATCAAAGCCGAGGTGGACTATCAGAATGCCCGCCTGAAGGAGATCACCACGGCAAACAGCGTCGCGACCGGCTGGGCCGACCTCAACCAGGCCCTTGGCCTCATGGAGTATCCCACCTACACGCTCGGCGAGGCGGATGTCCATGAATACACGCAGAACGCCGATGAACTCATGGAGCTGGCGCGCCAGTGCGAGCCGAACCTGGCCGCCGCACGATATGACATCGAAATTGCCAGCGCAAAGGTGGATGAGATGATTGCATCGCTCTATCCATCCCTCTCCCTCTCGCTCTCCGGCAATGTCTCAGGAGTGAATCCTGGTTTGCCTTGGCTATGGAATCTCAACGGGGGACTGTCACTTTCCGAGACCCTCTTCAACGGCGGGCGGAACCTCCGCGCCGTCCGTTCCGCCGCAGACTCCCTGCGACTGGCTCGCAGCCGCTATGCCGCCAAGGAGCAGACAGTTTACCGCAATCTCATCGTCGCCGTGCTGACCATGAACCGCGCAAAGCAGTCCCTGGAGGTCGCCCAACTCACCGAAGAGAGCGCCAGACAGAATCTGGACATCGTCAACGAAAAATACAAGCATGGCAAGGCGACGGCCGTGGACCGCACGGACGCCCAGGTGTCCTACTCCTCCGCGAAGGCCAACGTCGTCACCGCCCATTTTGACTACCTGGAAGCGCAAACCGCCGTCGCCTACCTCATCGGCGAATAATTGTCCCATCCTAGCCCACCATGAAAAAAGCCATCATCATCCTTATAGTCCTGGCCATTGCCGGCGGCGCGTTCTATTACTGGAAAAAGCATCGTCATGTGCAGGAAGAAACAATCCGCTACCGGACCCAGGAGATACGCCGCGGCAATGTCACCGAGGAAGTCACCGCCACGGGCATCGTGGATCCGATACAGAAAGTCTCCGTGACCACCCAGGTCACCGGCGAGATCATCGCCTTGCCTGTGGACTACAATTCCCGCGTCACGGAGGGACAGGTCATCGCCTTGATTGACCCGGACACCTACCAATCCGCGCTGGCCTCCCAACGCGCCTCCCTGGCCTCTCAGCAGGCTTCCCTCAAGGCCGCCGAGGCGACGCTGGAGCGCACCACCGCGCAACTCAACTATGCGGAAAAGGAACTCACCCGTCAGAAGAAGCTAGCCGAGCGCGGAATGACCACTGATGCGGAACTGGACTCCGCGCAGGCGAGCTATGACGAGTTGGTGGCCACCCGTAAGCAGAACGAGGCATCCATCGAACAGGCCAAGGCCGCCATCGAACAGGCCAAAGCCGCCGTCAAGAACGCCGAGACCAACCTGAGTTACTGCACCATCACATCGCCAGTGACGGGCGTGGTCATCGATCGTTCCGTGGACAAGGGACAGACCGTCGTCTCCTCAATGAACGCCACCGCGCTCTTCACCATCGCCACCGACCTCTCTGTGGTGCAGGTCGAGGCCGCCATTCCCGAGGCGGACATCGGTGGCATCCGTGTCGGCCAAGCGGTCAAATTCACGGTGGATGCCTACAAAACGGTCTTCACGGGAAAAGTCACCCAGATTCGGCTTTCATCGACCACCACCTCCAACGTGGTGACCTATCCCGTCATCGTGGAAGCCGAGAATCCAGGCGAAAAGCTCTTCCCCGGCATGACCGCCAACCTCTCCATCATTACCCAAGACGCCTCCGACAGCGTCGTTGTCCCCAATGCGGCCACGCGTTTCACTCCGCCGAATCAGGCTTCCGCGTCGCCGAGCGGCAATTTTCAGGCTGGATCGCCGCAAGGTCCTCCCGTCGGCGAGGGGCGTATTCCGGAGGGTTTCCCGAAGAGGCCACAAATTCCATCGAAAGCCAATGACGACGTACAAGCGGGCGAGGAGGTCACCTACGCCACCATTTGGATTGCGGATTCCGACACGGAAATCCACCCCGTCACCGTCCGCACTGGCATCAGCGACGGCGTGAACACGGTCATTTTGGATGGCGAAGAGCTTTTGGGCAAGAACGTGGTGGTTGGCAAACAGACGGCTGCGCAGGCCAACCAAGGGACCGGCGACCAGCCTAAGAACCCCTTCATGCCTACCCCTCCCGGCCGGGGCGGCAACCGCCGCGGTGGGGCAGGCGGTCCGCCGCCTAGGATGTAGGCTCGTCCGCACGCGGACGAGAACCGAGGGCTTTCTACCACCGCCCAATTGTAGGCTCACACGCGCGTAGGCACCCCTGGCATTCCAGCGCCTAGGCATCAGTTTCCTTGGAACTCGCCCGCGCCGCGGGCAAGTTCCAGAAGCAATCCCCAACCAGGGTTGGTGATCGTCGCATACCGCCCAACCCCTGCTCCTCCCGCATATCTATGTTAATTGAAATCAAAGACATGTACAAGACCTACTCGATGGGCGACACCAAGGTGAATGCCTTGGATGGCGTGTCGCTGTCCATCGACTATGGTGAGTTCGTGGCCATCATGGGGCATTCCGGCTCGGGCAAAAGCACGATGCTGAACATCCTGGGGGCGTTGGACCAGCCCACCTCGGGTTCCTACAAGCTGGATGGCCGCGAGGTCTCCACGATGTCCAAGAACGAGCTGGCGCGTTTCCGCAATCGCAAGTTGGGCTTTGTCTTCCAGAATTTCAATCTGCTGCCACGGACCACCGCCATCGAGAATGTCGAGCTGCCCTCCTTCTATGGCGGCGTGAAGATCTCCTCGGAGGCCCGCCGCAAGCGCGCCATAGAGTTGCTGGAGATGGTCGGGTTGGGCAAACGTCTCTATCACACGCCCGCCCAGCTCTCGGGCGGACAGCAGCAGCGCGTCGCCATCGCGCGGGCTCTGATGAATGACCCGCCGGTCATCCTGGCGGACGAGCCGACCGGCAACCTCGACTCCAAAGCCACCGTCGAAATCGTCACTTTTCTACAGGAACTCAACGCCAAGGGCATCACCATCATCATGGTCACCCACGAACCGGATGTCGCCGCCTACGCCAAGCGGCAGATTGTGATGAAGGACGGCAAAGTGGATCAAATAATCGTCAATTCCAAATAAGTCAGGCAGAACGATGAATATCCTGATGATTTTTCGAGTTGCCCTTCGGGCCATCTGGCGCAACAAAGTGCGAAGCCTGCTCACCGCGCTAGGCATCATCGTCGGCATTGCGGCGGTCATCGCAGTGATTGCGATTGGCAATGGCGCCAGCGAACAGATGAAAAGCTCCATCAATTCGATGGGCAACAACCTGGTGATGATCTTTCCGGGGTCCATGCGCTCCGGCGGCATGCACATGGGAGCCGGCGCCTCCAACACCCTCACCGCCGAGGATGGCGAACAACTGGCGCAGGACTACCCCGAGCTGGTCGCCGCCCAGACGCCGATGATTCGCGCCAACGCACAGGTCATCTATGGCGAGAACAACTGGTCCACGCAGGTCTCCGGCGTAGGCACCGGCTTCCCCGCCGTACGTGGATGGAATATCGGCAACGGCACCTTCTTCACGGAGGAGGACGTCCATGCGGGCAAACGCGTCGTCATCTTGGGACAGACCGTGGTGGACAACCTCTTCCCGGGCATCGACCCCATCGGGAAGACCATGCGCGTCAAGAACATGTCTTTCAAGGTCATCGGCGTGATGGAGAAGAAGGGCTCCAACTCGATGGGACAGGATCAGGACGACATCTTGATCATGCCCTACACCACCGTGCGGCGAACTCTTCAGAATTCCGTCTTCAACAACGTCAACCAGATTTTGGTATCGTTGCACGACATGGGCGACCTGGAGGAGGCCAAGACCGAGTTCACGGCGATGCTGCGTCAGCGCCACCGCCTCAAGGACGGCAAGGAGGACGACTTCAACATCCGCGACATGACCGAAATTACGGAGATGGTGACCTCCATCTCCTCCACCATCACCGTCTTGCTGGGCGCGGTGGCATCCATTTCGCTGATTGTCGGCGGCATCGGCATCATGAACATCATGCTGGTCTCGGTGACCGAGCGTACCAAGGAAATTGGTCTGCGCATGGCCATTGGTGCTCGCCCGATTGACATCCTGATGCAGTTCCTGCTGGAGGCGATGACGCTGGCGTGCGTCGGCGGACTTTTGGGCACCATTCTGGGCGTCGTCGGGGCGAAAATGGTCGGGAACATCCAGAACTGGCCGATTCTGATTACCGAGAGTTCCATTGCGGTCTCCTTCGCCTTCTCGGCTTTCGTGGGCATCTTCTTCGGCTTCTATCCCGCCTACCGTGCCTCCAATCTCAACCCCATCGACTGCCTGAGGTACGAGTAATTCGCCCGCAAGCGGCCGAGAACCAGGGGAAAGCTCGCCCGCAAGCGGCCGAGAACCGGGGAAAAGCTCGCCCGCAAGCTGCCGAGAACCAGGGAAAATTTAACCCTTAACCTTTAAACTTTAACCTTTTATGGAATACCGCGTTCGCATCTCCGCCAAGCTTCCGATGACCGCCGACATCCTGCTCGTGCGCGTCGAGGCCGTCGAGCCCGCGACCTTCGAGGTCGTGCCTGGGGCCTGGATGCAATGGCGCATTCCCGCTCCAGACGGCACTACGCTACGCCGATGCTTCTCCATCGCCTGCGACGGCCAACTCCCAGGCATCCTGGAGTTCATCATCCGCAAGACGCCCGCCGGACCAGGCACCAAGTGGCTCTTCGAGCAGGCGCAGGTCGGCGACGAGCTGGTGCTGGCCGGTCCCAACGGCAAATTCCGTCTGCAGGACTCGGGACGACCTGCGGTCCTCATCGGTGGTGGCAGCGGACTCTCCGCTCTGCGCAGCATCCTCCAGCAGATGCGGGACGAACAAGTCGTCAAGCCCGCCACCACGCTCTTCTTCGGCGCGACCTGCAAGGCACAACTCTATCTCACCGATGAACTGAGCGCCTTTGAACAGACCATCCCTGGTTTCCGCTTCGTCCCTGCCCTCTCTGCGCCACAGCCTGACGACCAATGGGCTGGCGAGACTGGTCTCATCACCGAAGTTCTGGACCGCCATCTCTC
Organism: Victivallales bacterium; assembly: GCA_017538465.1. GTDB lineage: Bacteria > Verrucomicrobiota > Lentisphaeria > Oligosphaerales > Oligosphaeraceae > RGIG1601. The sequence continues at coordinate 818 of JAFYIW010000122.1, read as the reverse complement.
CGCAATGCCTGACGCCGCCGAATTGGAGGCGTACCTCTGCGGTTCACCTGGAATGCTCGACGCCTGCCAGGCCGTCCTCGCCAAACACGGCATCCCTGCCGAACGAATCTATTTCGACAAGTTTATCTCCCCTAAGCAATAACGACTATTATTCTCACTCTGCCGCAGCTGATTCGCGGCGATGGAGGCGGCCTCGGCCAGTTCCGTGGAGGTGGCGCGGGAGAGGTTCATCACGCTCTCCATCGCGCCGGAGATTTCCTTGGGGGAGAAGCCCATCATCCCCAAGGAGCTCATTCCGGCTGCCACCTGGGAGGCGGTGAAGGCGGTGGAGGCCCCCAGCGCCTTCGCCTGGGCAGTCAGGTCGGCGAAGGCCTTGCCGGAGGCTCCGGAGACGGCGGCCACGCGGCGCATCTGGTCGTCGAAGTCCGCGAATACGCGGATGGCCTCCTGGAACGGCGCGAACATCATCTGGCCGGCGGCCTGGAGGCGGGCCCCGATGGCGGTCCACTTCTGGGCAAAACCTTGGATACCGGCACCGGCATCATTCAGGACTTTTTTCAATTTTGAGTCGTTGCCGATGATCTGGACAACCGCCTGACCTGCATTGATGTTGGTGATTGACATTTTGTGTTTGCGTGTTATATTAAAGAAAGTGGGTAAGGAGATCAATAATGTTTTATATCTTTCTTTTTATTCTGCTTTTTGTACTTGTTGGTACCGGGGCGATTTCTTCAGCCATGCCAGGAAAGGCAACAAATGAGGAATTGAACTCGAAGGATCGGGAACAAATGGAAAAGGTAGAAAGCAAGGCTATGAGG
>JAFYIW010000121.1 GCA_017538465.1 Victivallales bacterium | reverse complement strand
GGAAAGAGGCCTCGCGGCCCTTGTTGTCCCGCAGACGTCCCTCGTCCAGGACCTGCAGCAGCAGATTGAAGACGACGGCGTGCGCCTTCTCGATTTCGTCCAGCAACAGCAGGCAATGGGGCGTCTGGATGACCGGCTCGGTGAGTGCCCCCGGACGGTCGTAGCCGACATATCCCGGGGCGGAGCCGACCAGCCTTGACGCGGCGTATTCCTCGCTGTACTCGCTCATGTCGAGCTTCACGAAGGCGATGCCGAGTTCCGCGGCCAGTTGTCGTGCCAGTTCCGTTTTGCCGCAGCCGGATGGTCCGCAGAGGAAGGCGCTCAGGAGCGGCTTGCGCGGATCCTGGAAGCCGGCCTTGGCGACTTTGACGTGTCGGACGAGTTCGGCGACCGCCTCGTCCTGCCCAAAGATGCTTTTCTTGAGATTGTCCTCCAGATGAAGGAGCTTGTCGGATTCGTCGGAATGCACGGTTATGGCCGGCAGATGGGCGACGCGGCAGACGACCCGCTCGACGTCAGCCTTGGTGACCGCCGTGCCCTTGGCCAGTCCGCAGTGGTAGCGCGCTCCGCATTCGTCCATGACCTCGATCGCCTTGTCTGGGAAGTACTTTTCATGGACGAAGCGTTTGCTGAGGTCAACGATGTGGCGCAGAATGGGAAGGGGGAGCTTCACCCCGTGGAATTGCTCGTAGGACTTCGCGAGGCCCCTGAGAATCTGAAGCGTCTCCTCCCCGGTGGATTCGGCGAGGTCGATTTTCATGAACCGCCGGGCGAACGCACGGTCATTGAGGATTCGTCTCTGGTATTCGTCGTAGGTCGTGGCGCCGATGCAGCGCACCTCGCCGCGGGCGAGATAGGGCTTGATGATGTTGCTGGCGTCAAGCGTGCCGTCATGGCCGGTTCCCGCGCCAAGCATGGAGTGGATTTCATCAATGAAGAGGAAGCATTTCGGCTGTGCGGTGAGTTCCTTGATGCACTGCTCCAGGCGGCGTTCAAAGGTCCCCCGCAGTTCGCTGCCGGCGACCATCGCCCCCAGGTTCAGGGCAAAAATCTTATAGTCCCGAATGGACGCGGGCACCTTGCCTTTGGCGATGCGCAACGCCAGCCCCTCCACGATGGCGGTCTTGCCGACGCCCTCGTTTCCCACGATGAGCGCGTTGCAGGAGCGCTTCTTGTGGAGAATCTCGATGAGCCGGGCCACCTCCTCCTGCCGTCCGATCAGGGGGTCGATTCTGCCCAGTCTGGCCTGCTCCACCAGTTCGACGGAGAAGGTTTCCAGCGCCGAGCCGGAGTCCGCTTCCGCCGGATTTTCGTCCCAGGGGAAATCGTCATCGCTTTCAAAGGCGAGAGGTTTCTGCAGTTCATCGTCATCCTGGCCCGGAGACGCCATGAGGTCCTCTGGTTTTCCCGCCGCGTCCTGACGGGAAGGAGACGGTGGGTCGGCAGAAGGCGCGAAGGCCTGATCCCCCGCGGTGGCCATGAGCTGGACATCCTGCTGGAGTTCGCGGGGGTCAAACAGCACTTGGCGGATGAGCATGGTGGCGAAGCAGTCCTCCTGAAGCAGTCCCAAAAGGAACATTGGCGAAAAACAGTTCGCCTGGGTGGATTTGAGCTGGCGGATGACATTGGTGATGACGCGCCCGTAGGCTGGGGTGATTTCAGGAGAACATCCCTTTTTGAGCTTTTCGATATTGGCGTTCAGATATCGGCACACCTGCTCCTCGATGTCTTTTCTGGGGATTTGGTGCCGTCGTTCAAAGACATCCGTCGTGTAAACGGAGAACTTCTCTGCCTTCAGAAACGCCAGGAGGAGATGTTCGGGCAAGAGGTAGGCATGCTGCATCCGCATGGAAATGCGGCTGGAGATTTTGGCCAGCAGGAAGAGATCCTGTTTCATGGCATTGGCGGACACGGCAAAGGAATTGAGCCGTTCCTCCAGGGATTGCTCTTCAGGCGGGTCTGGCGGGGTTGCCGCGTCCGGCGACGAATGGCACTGCGGAGAATCAGGAAGGTCCTCCGGATTCTCCTTGGCCATTTTAGCCGTGTCAGACTGAAGCTCCGCATCCGTTAGGCCGTATCCCCGGAGAAGCGCCGTCGCCGGGCTGTCTTGCCGTTCCGTGAGGAGATAGTGCAGGCAAAGCGGTGGCAGGCAGTAGCCGGACTGCCGCTCCGCCAGGACCTCCAGTTTCGCCATTGTCATGAGGATATCCTGGCTGATTCGGGAAGAAAGGTCGTCGTCGCCGGACATGGAAGCTCCGGTGACGCCGTCGCCATTGCCCAGCAGTTCTCCCATGAGCCTCTGAGTCACCTCCAGGCGCCGCCGCTGATGGCGTGCGAAGAGAGTTTCCAGATACGGGCGGAACTTGTCTGTGCGCAGGATGGCCAGCAGCAGATGCTCCAAGGTCATGGACGGGCTTTTCAACGCCTGGACAAAGCCGAGGGCGTCGGGGATGAGCCCCCGGAGATCACGCTTCATATTGACGACGTGTTTTTCGGTTGCCTTGCCCTGCTGTTTGGCGCTGGATGGAGGATTGTTCGGCGGGAGTTTCTTGGCCATAATAGCGACTCTAGCAAAAAAATTGTTGGACGCATGCGCCGTCAAGCCAACGGCGCGATGGTGACCTTCAGCGGGAAGCCCTGTTCGCGTGCCTGGTGCAGCGTCGCGTCACGCTTGGCCTCTGCGATACTCATGATGTAGATTCCGACAGCGGCTTGGCCTTTGCCGTCGATTTCCAAAGCTTTGAGGTAGGCGTCCCGAAGGTCATAATTGAAGATATTCCCCAGCACTTCGATGACAAAGTCAAAGGTCGTGACATCGTCGTTCCAGAAGATTACCCGGAACTTCTCCGGGGTCTTGAAATGCCGACGAGTCCTGACGACGACGCTGGTCTGAGTTGAGCCTTCTTGCCAGTTGGGGGAACCCATGGGGTTTGGTGGTTTTGCGGGGAGAAGGATTCAGGGTTGGGATGAGGGCGGAAGCGGCACCATGATGGTCACGAAATGAAAGGTGCCAAGAGGCCGTGATGGCGCGCCGCGCAATTGGCCGTAGGCGGAGTCCTGGATTTGCAGGACAGTTCCCGTGGCGGGGTCCGCCACGGCCGTCCCCACGGGAAGGCCGCTGGGCATCCAGCCGCCCAGCCCAGAGGTCACAATGGGATGCCCCCTCTGGACGGCGATGTCCTTGGGCAGGTAATCGACCAGGAACCCCGGCTGCCCGTCCATCCACCGCCGCATGCCAAGGCCCTGCAATACTCCAACGGCGTCCGAATTCGCCAGGGCCACTCCAAAACGGCATTCCTCGGACAGTATCGTGACGATTTCGGCGGAATGGCGGTGGACGTGCAGCACGCGTCCGATGACCAGCCCGTCCACCAACGCGGCGGCGCCGACGACGATGCCCTCTTCCGTGCCGCCGCCGACCATCATGCGCTCGTCCCACCGTTCGGGGTCCCGCGAGATGACTTCCGTGAGGACGGCGTGCCATTGGGTTGGCGGTGAGAGCTTGGCCGCGCGTCGCAGTTCCTCATTTTGCCGTCGAAGATCGTCGGTGCCGGCCAGGATGGTCTGAAGCTCTTCGATTCGCGCCTTCAGGGTGTGAATTTCCGCCGTTTTGGTCATTCGGCCGGGCTGGAGGGCGCGCACGGCGGTGCCGAGGCCTTCGGTCGCCCAGTTTGCCGTTCCCACAAAGGGTGACAGCACGGCGGCGGCAAAGCGCCGTCCCCAGCCAGTCATCGCCAGCAGAAGCGCCAATACCGCCACGATGCCTAGGATGATTTGCTTGATTGGGAGATTTTTTTGGAATGCCACTCGAATAGAATCTGCTAGAGAACAGTAAAATGGGCAATGTCCGGCCGCGGCGCGTCACTTTTCCGCCCGCCGGCGCCGGAAGAAATCCTGAAGAACGGCGCGGCACTCGTTCTCGCAGACGCCCCGGCGGATGGCGACTCGGTGGAGCATTCCGGGGAAATCGGTGATGGAGAGGGCGCTGCCGGCGGCGCCCATGCGCGGGTCCGCGGCACCGAACACCAGGGTGCCCACCCGGCAATTCACGCTTGCGCCGGCACACATTGCGCAAGGCTCCTTGGTCACATAGAGCGTGCAGCTGTCCAGCCGCCAGTCACCAAACCGTCTGGCGGCCTCGCGCAATGCCAGAATTTCGGCGTGGGCGGTGGCATCCTTGAGCGTCTCCACGGCGTTGGCGGCCGCCGCCATCTCCTTGCCGTCTGCGGACACCACGACCGCACCGACCGGCACTTCGCCGCGCCTGGCTGCGTCACGCGCCAATTCCAGCGCGCGGCGCATCCAGCGTTCGTCATTTGCGGTTGGCTCAGTCGGTGCCATGGGGAACCGCCTAGGAACTGAAGGTCAGAAGACTGACGGCCGCGGTCCTATCGCCCTGGCTATTCGGCATCGGCAGGAGCCGCTTCCTCGGCGGATTCTTCGCCTTCGTCTTCGAAGTTGGGTTCGGGGAGCAGGATTTTGATGTCCGCCTCTTTCATGAGTTTATCCAGGAGGGCCTCGAGGGCGTTTTGCTGGGCCTCCTCCTGCTTGGAGTTGGTCAGGTAGTTGATGATTTCGTCTTTGATTTCCTCGTAAGGAGTGAGTTTTTCAGGCTCGCTTGCGCCGGCCTTGATGAGATGATAGCCAAAGATGGTCTCGACGGGGTCGCTGATCTCCCCTTCCTGGAGTTTCACGAGCGCCTCCTCGAATTCGGGAACCATGGTGCCTTTGGGGAATTGGCCGAGGTCGCCGCCGTTCTGCTTGGATGGGCAGTCGGACTTCTCTGCCGCGACTTCGGCGAAGTTCGAGCCGTCCTCGGCGAGGGTGGCGCGGATTTCCTGGGCCTTCTTCAGCGTCTCGGCCTTCTCGTCATCCGTCGGGGACTGGCTGGGGAAGAGCACCAGAATGTGCGCGGCGGAGAGCAATGCGGGGGTGCGCATGTGGTCGAGGTTCTCGTCATAGAACTTCTTGGCCTCCTCCTCGGTGACCGGTTCGGGCTTTTCCACCTCGGCGAGGATTTTCTCCTGGAACTGCTCGAAAATCTGCCCCTCGCAGATGCGCGTCATGAGGCTATCCTCCGTCAGTCCGGCCGCCGCGAGCTGCTCGGCGAATAGTCCGGGCTGCTGCTTTTCGGCCTCCTGTTTCATCTGGTCGAGGATTTCCTTGGCGTTGGCTTCGTCGGCCTTGCATCCGGCGGCCAGGGCGGCCTCCAGAATTACCCCGCGCATCACAATCTGGTTGGCAGACTGGTAGGCGAAGGCCTGCACCATCTCTGCCTCGACTGGAATGCCGGCGGCCAGGGCGCCGCTGATTGCGGGTTTGATTTCCTTGAGGAACTGCTCGCGCGTCAGGACAGGTTCGCCTTTTTGGGTGGCAACGATTTCCGGCACAAAGGAGAGCAGTTCGTCGATCGACTGCACGGCGGCGGGGGCCTCGGCGGGCTCGGCTTCGACTGCGGGGACGGCTTCCTGGGCGGTCAGATGGGCGGCCAGGCCAATGAGGGCCAAGGCGGAGAAGAGGGATTTGAAGAGTTTCATTTTCGTTTTCAGGCTGAATGTGAATGAGGAATGAGGAATGGGAAATGAGAAATGAGAAAAATGTGGTTTATTGCGCGGCCTCCAGAAAGCGGATGAGGGTGGAGGCGAAATCCGGTGCTGACGTATGCCATGCGGAAGATGGTGCGCCGTCGGGCAGCAGCGTCAGGTATTCGGCCAAATGCGCCGGCGCGTCGCGCAGCAGTTCCTCTGGTTTCGCCTGGTTCTGCCAGGCGATGACGCCATCTTCGAAGAAAGTGGTGTCCTTTAGACAGACGGCCCGTAGAATGGTTCCCGTCAGGGAACTGGGGGCAGGGGAATTGCGCCATTCCTCGGCCAGCCGTTGACGCTGGGCCTGTCCGAGCGTCTCCCACGTCAGCGCGACGGCCAGTTCCAGACTCAGGCGTTCACGAGTGCTGGCACGGACGAAAAGGCCTTCGGATGATTGAAGCTGGCTGTGGAGCAGCTGGGTGGGGTGCCAGCCGTCGTCCAGCCGTTGCACCAGCCGCAGGATGGGCAGTTGTGGAAATTCCGTTGCCGCCTGGGCGAGGAAATCCGCGGCCTGTGGGGCGTTTTTGGCGCTGGCCAGCCGATGGTCCAGTTCGCGGAGGACGCGCTCTTCGGCGCTGGCGGCTTCCTGCTGGCGCATGGCCAGCAGTTGTTGCTGTTGCTCCTGGTAGAAACTCTGAAATGCAGGGGAGAGCGCCTGGAGCTGGCGCGTCCATGGGCGCAGGAAATCCAGATTCTGCTCCAGGTCGGCGGCGCGCTCGTATGGCCGTCGGGCGCAGTAGAGCCGCAATGCCTGGAGCGCCTGAGGCAGCCCGGCCAGTTCCAGCAGCTGCGTGGTGGCCAGGTCCTCGCGCTGCGCCCGCGCCAGCAGGTCGGCCAGGTCATTGTAGCGTTCGGTGGCCAGCAGGAGATTCGCCTCGTGGATGAGTTCACGCTGAAGACGCTGTTCACGCAGGACGCCCGCCAGCTGGCGTCCCTCCGGCAGTCGCTCCAGTTGGCGTGTGATTTCCGGGGCCAGGGCAGGGGCTTCCGCCTGTGCGCTGAGCATTTGCTCGCCGGTGGTCAGCAGCGCACGGCTGGGGCCCAGGTCATAATCATACTCCTCCTGCTTTTCCCGGCGGCAGGAGCCGCCCGCCATTACGAGGAACAGGATTAGAATGGAGCAGAGGATGTGACGCATGAAGAAAATCCCGTCAGCGGAACACGAAACCACCAGGCTCCCCTATATTAAGGCACGAGCCCAGCAGCCGGGAAACGGGCAGATGAGGGCGTCTTCGCGCGGCGTGCGCGTAAACAGGTGCAATATAACCTGAATTTTCGATTCGGGCAAACAAACCAAGAGATTAAGGGAAAATGTCACGTCTGGATGGTCGTCGGAACAACGAGTTGCGCCCATTGGCCTTTGTGCCGGATTACCAATTGCATCCGCTGGGCTCGGTCCTGGCGGTGTGCGGACGCACTCGCGTGGTGTGCGCGGTGAGCGTGGAAAATGCGGTCCCGTCGTGGATGAAGGCGCAGGGCGTTTCCGGTGGCTGGATCACGGCCGAATACCAGATGCTCCCCAGCGCCACCAACACCCGCTCGACACGCGAGGTCACCAAGGGGAAACTCTCCGGACGCTCCGCCGAAATCCAGCGTCTTATCGGGCGCTCGCTGCGGGCGGTCGTGGATCTGGAGAAACTGCCCGGCATCACCCTCCATGTGGACTGCGATGTGATTGACGCCGATGGCGGCACCCGCTGCGCCTCCATCACCGGCGCCTGCGCCGCCCTCGAACGCGCCGCCGCGAAGCTCGTGGCGGACGGCACGCTCGCCGAGAACCCCATCAAGGCGCGGGTGGCGGCGGTCTCCGTGGGAATTGTCAACGGCGAGCCGCTGCTGGACCTCTGCTACGAGGAGGACTCGGCCGCCGAGGTGGACATGAATGTCGTGATGACCTCCGCCGGGCGTTTCGTGGAACTCCAGGGCACCGGCGAGGAGGCCACCTTCGACGATGGCCAACTGGCCAGCCTCCTTGCATTGGCCCGCCAGGGTCTCGCCGGACTCTTCGCCGAACAGGAACGCATCGCCTTAATTCGTAATTCGTAATGCGTAATGCGTAATGCGTTTGGGACCAGAGGTAATGTGTGCTTTTCAAGTCGCCTCGGCGACATTTTTGCATCTTTTTTCTGGTTTGTAGTCGGGGTCGAATCTGGTGCCCGTGACCACCATCGCGTGGAGAATCAGAAGCAGCTTCCTCATGCACGCGCACCTGGCG